>WJMC01000027.1 GCA_014728145.1 Candidatus Zixiibacteriota bacterium
CAATGAATTCAAACAGATAATTGGAGTTCAACTCCAGGCCTCGGCGATGGAGGACAATATCAAACCACACGAGGCGTTGACTTTGTTCGGATCTTTTTACAGGCAGTCTCTCGATGCCGATTACCTGCTGGAGATGGTCGGTTTAAAGGAAAAAGCCAATGACTATTACAGCAAACTCTCGGGTGGTCAGAAACAGAGACTCTCGCTTGCGATCGCCCTCGTTAACGATCCTCGGATGGTGTTTTTGGATGAACCTTCCACCGGACTTGACGCGCAGGCGCGACGTTCAATCGGTGAGATCATCAAACGCTTGAAAACCGAAAACCGGACCGTGCTTTTGACAACCCACTATATTGAAGAAGCAGAGAACCTGTGCGATCGAGTGGCAATAATCGATCACGGTAAAATTATCGCACTGGGCACTCCCTCCGAGCTGATAAGTAAATCGAAGATGTCGCACCGGATTCAATTTAAAACCAGAGATGAACTCAGCCAGTCGACGCGAGATGAGCTGTCCGGAAAATTCGGAGAAATCGAGCAGGTTAACGGTATGATGGTGCTGAAATCGGACAAGGCCGGTAAACCATTAGTCGAGCTGATCAAGATGCTCGAGGCAGAGGGTAATGAACTCACCGAGCTTTTGCTCCAGAGGCCGACACTCGAAGATGTTTTCATCGAATTGACCGGAAGGAGAATTCGAGATTGAAACAGTTTTTGAGCTTCACGCTGATCTATATCAAGCTCCTTTTCCGCAGTAAGGAAGCGGTGCTGTGGAATCTCGCTTTTCCGTTGTTTATGTTCGTGCTCTATGTCACGCTGTTTTCCGGGATATACCCTGAACAGATTTCTACCGGCCGTGCTGTTTCCGACAATCTGGCCAAGATTTTGACTATTGCGATCATGTCGGGCGGATTGTTCTCGGTCGGTCTGCATGTGGCCGTGATGAAAGAGAAGGGGATACTCAGGCGTTACAAGGTCGCTCCGGTCAGGGCGGTGACTACCGTACTGGGAACGGTTTTCACTCATACGACTTTGATGTTGATCAATGTTATCTTGCTGACGTCGCTGGCTATTCTGGTCTACAAAGCGGAAATACTGGGCGGTTTTCTGGAATACATACTAACCATAATAATCGGAATAGTCGTATTCGGAAGCCTCGGACTGTGTGTGGCAGGTTTATCCAAAACCAATCAATCGGCTGTCGGGATCGCCAATATACTCTTTATGCCGATGATGTTTCTGTCGGGTACCACTATCCCGGACATGTTGTTTCCGGACTGGCTGACGAAGGTTGCAGGTTTTCTGCCGTCTACTCATCTTTATAAAATGATCCAGGGTATTGTTTTTATGGGTGACTCGCTTGCCGGAGTCGGAACTAACATTCTGGTACTGATGGCTTACGGTTTAGTGTTCGTTATTGTAGCCAGTTTCCTCTCGCGCTGGAATTAGTCCTCTTTTAATTCGTCAATTTTTGCCGCCATGATGAAGTCATTTTCCGACAAACCGTCGATAGCGTGGGTCCAGATCTCGAATTCGACTTTGTTGTAATGTACACAGAAATCGGGATGATGGCCCTCAGCTTCGGCCAGATCAGCTACGCGGTTTAAAAACTCCATCGCTTTAATGAAATTCTTGAACTTGTATTCACGGTACAAGTGCCCGTTTTTGACAGTCCACCCGGGAATCGCTTTTAGCATCTCAACGGTTTTTTGCCGATCATAAGCCGGGACTCCGCCCTCGCAGGGAACACACTTTTTATCTTTCAAATCCATATAATCCTCCTTTTTAAGTTATCGCTTTTTTAAAACAGGACAGGGTTATTGATTGTTCGCAAAAATAAAAAAGCCGGCCTGTAAAAGACCGGCTTTTTCATGAAATTCGATTTTACATCATTATCGTTTCTTCGCGTGCCGCGCCGGTGGAGATAATTTTCGCCTTGCATCCGACATAGTCTTCGATAAACTTGATATATTCTTTGGTTTGGGCGGGAAGCTGTTCGAAGCTGGTCATGCCCTTGATAGAGCTTTTCCAGCCCGGCAGGGTTTCATAGACAGGCTCGACTTTGTCGAGGTTGGCTATCAGGAAATCACTATTTTCTTCGGGTAGCTTATATCGAGTACAGACTTTGATCTCATCCAGCTCATCGAGCACGTCGAGCTTGGTGATCGCAAGCCCTGTCAGGCCGTTGATCCGTGCGGAGTATTTCAACAGCACCAGATCGAGCCACCCGGTCCTGCGTGATCTTCCAGTTGACGCGCCGAATTCTTTTCCGACGACGCGGAGTTGTTCGCCAATGTCGTTATTCTGTTCGGTTGGAAAAGGTCCGTTTCCAACCCGGGTTTGATAAGCCTTGACAATCCCGATAACCTCGCCGACATAGGCTGGCGGTACTCCCAGGCCGGTCAGTGCGCCGGCAACTGTTGTGTTGGAGGAGGTGACGTAGGGAAATGTACCGTAGTCTATATCCAGAAGCGTTCCCTGTGCGCCTTCGAACAGGATCGACCTGCCCTCGCGGTGAGCTTTCTCGACATAGATAGGGGCATCTACTACCATCGCTTTGATCTCCCGGCCGAATTCGAACAGGCGCTCATGCAGGTTCTCCATTTGAACGAAATCACCTTCGCCATACTTTGCGATGATCTCTTTTTTCAAAAGCCAGTTGGTTTCGAGTTTATCCCGCAGGACATCGGGAAAGTACAGATCGTAGACACGGATTCCCACGCGTGAATATTTGTCGGTGTAGGTAGGTCCGATTCCCCGCAGTGTCGTGCCGATCGATTTCTTACCACGGCAGTCTTCGAGCATCTTTTCGGTCCATTTATGATACGGCATTACCAGATGCGACAACCCTGAGATGAACAGCCTGCGTCGTGCTTCGATACCGCGGTTTTCGAGACCGTCGATTTCATCGGCAAGTCGCCACAGGTCAGTTACCACGCCGTTGCCAATCAGGCAGGCTTTGTCTGGATGAAGGATTCCCGAGGGTATCAGATGCAGGATATACTCCTGATCATCGATTATGACGGTATGGCCGGCGTTTGCGCCTCCCTGCGAG
>WJMC01000028.1 GCA_014728145.1 Candidatus Zixiibacteriota bacterium
ATTGCGACCATGATAGCTTTGCGCGATGTAGATTATTCTGTGCTCTCCGCGGACAAGGGCCGAAATCGCATAATAAAAAACCTCAGCCTGGATATAAAAACGGGTGAGAATGTGGCGTTAATGGGCCACAACGGTTCAGGGAAAACTACGTTTTTGCGGTTGCTGTCCGGGTTAATCCTGCCGACTTCCGGGAAGGTGGAAATCGAAGGCCTGACCACGGATGAGAGAAGCTTTCGAGGTAAGCTGGGGCGCGTGGTCGGTATGGTGTTTCAGAACCCTGATGACCAGCTTCTGTCGATCGATGTCGAACGTGAGATTGCACTGGGGCTGGAAAATTACTCTCTGCCGGCAAAATGGATCAAGTCAAGGGTGAGTGACAGCATTGATCATTTCAATCTGGGAGAGGCGAGCAAGAGGGTTTCCTCGAAATTGTCGGGTGGTGAGAAGCAACTACTGGCTACGGCCTCGGTGTTGATCCTTGAGCCGGGAGTTGTCTTGTTTGATGAATCGACGGCTCATCTGGATCGCAATAATCGCAAACTGTTTTACGATTCTATCGCGAAGCTGAAATCTGATCCTGAGATCTGCGTGATCTTCGTAACTCAATCGTTTGCAGAAGCGGAGGAGTTCGAACGCCTGCTGGTTTTTTACGAAGGTCGCCTGGTAGCGGATTGTGCTCCGACGGATATTGTCGAGAAACCTCATCTGTTCGAAAAATATAAGCTCAATCCCTCGGGAGAGTTGATGATTGAAAAAGCGACAGCCGATTTGGTACAGCTTGCTTTTGAGGATGAGAGCACAATCGTGGATGACGAATCTGAAAGTCCGGGAAAAGATCTGTTGCTCAGGACTGGGGGACTGGATTTCGACTGGCCCGCGGATCCCAATCGTAATCTGATCAAAAATCTCGATCTCGAACTCGAGACTGCCAGCGTGTGCGGTATCATCGGGCCAACCGGGTCCGGAAAAACCAGCCTGGCACTGCTTTTGGCAGGTTTGATCACACCCACGGGAGGCAGTATCTCCGGTGCATCTGGTGATTACAAACAGTCTGATCTCGTGCGTTTGACGGCCTATCAGTTTCAGCAGGCCGAGCGGGGGATGTTTGCCGAGACAGTTTTCGATGAGATAGCTTTTGCTCCGCGAAACCTCGGGATTCCAGAGGAAATGATTGACGAGATCGTTACCGAGTCCATGGAATTATGCGGACTCGATTACGAGCGGATGGCTTCGCGGTCACCATTCAGCCTGTCCGGGGGAGAGGCTCGTATGGCGGCCATTGCGTCGATTGTGTCCAGCGGTAAAAAGCTGATGATTTTCGACGAACCCACGGTCGCTCTGGATGCAGTTTATCGGGATAAAATTAGCACTTTGCTTGATAAGTTGAGAAAGATGAAAAGGGCGGTTGTGGTGATATCTCATGATTCCGATTTTATTTTCGAGAATTGCGACAGGCTTTATCTTTATTTGAATGGTCGTTTTGTATCCGATGAAAAATATAAGCTTTACAAGCATTCCGACCTGTTTGCAAAGGCCGGGGCGGATGTTCCGCCTGTTATTCGATTGGCGGAAATGGCCGGACAGCTCGAAAAATTCCGTTCGCTGAAGATTAATTCCCTCAGCCACCCGCTCTGCCAAAAACTTATGAAATCGAATTGATTCCGAACATCTAAAGCATCTTGCTTGACATCGATTGAAGAATAAATATCTTACGGCTTAATCCGGATTGTAACCGGAATGCTAAAAATGTGAATCTGGGGTTAATGGCTTGAATCGTCGCAGTCGTAATTTCCATTCGAAGCGGTCAGTCGGTAGAATCTCGATTATCGTACCAGCCTATAATGAGCAGGGCAATATTCCGATTTTGGCTGAAAAGATGGATGAGATGTTCAAGAAGAGCAGGCTCAAAGGCGAGGTTATACTTGTCGATGACGGTTCCTCAGACAATACCTTCGGTGAAATCCGGGAAGCATCGCAAAGATACCGATTTATCCGCATTATGAGACACAAGACCAACCGCGGGTTGACCGCGGCCCTGGAGACCGGTTTTAACGCCGCCCGAGGCAGGATATTGATGTTCTGGCCGGCTGATTTGCAGTATATGCCCGAGGAGATTCCAAAGCTGGTGGCCAAGATTGAAGAAGGTTATCATATCGTTTGCGGATGGCGCCAGGGACATTATGGCATGAAACGCTTTGTGTCCTGGGTCTACAACGGCCTCTCCCGGATGCTGTTTCGGGTGCCTATTCATGATTTCAATTCGGTCAAGGCTTTTCGCCGTGAAGTGATCGAGGAACTCCCGGTTTTGCGCGAGGGATGGCATCGCTATTTGGTAGTGATTGCTTCGCAAAAGGGTTACAAAGTCGGCGAGGTAAAAGTCAGGCTGTACCCTCGTAAAATCGGTAAATCGAAGTTTGGTTTCTGGCGTATCCCGATCGGGGTTACCGATCTTTTCTCGGTCAAGTTCCAGGTTTCATTTATGCGTAAACCACTCCTGTTTTTTGGATCGATCGGTTTTATTCTGCTTGGGATAGGGTTTTTTGTCGGTCTTGGATCATTGTATCTTCGCTTTATGCTTCACGAGGGTTATCGTCCGCTGTTATATCTTGTTATGCTTCTGGTAACATTGGGGATGGCGTTGTTTATGTTAGGATTTCTGGCCGAAGCTATGATAGTTCTCCAGGATGAAATAAGTTCGCTTCGCAGGGAAGTCAGGCGGGCCTCTGAGAAACTGGACTCGGTCAATAACCGCAATCGCCAGTTAAAATCTATGGTCAAGAAAAAACAGCCCGGTGGTAAATCCGGTGGCGGAAAGCCGGGTGGCGGAAAACCTGGCGGATCAGGTAAAAATCAAAAGGACGACAAAAAATCTAAAAACGATTAGACGGATATAATAAAGGGATCTCATTAAAAACGAGATCCCTTTTTACTGTCTATACATCCTTGTAGACTACTTTCCCATCGACGATTGTATACACTGCTTTACCTGTCAGTGTTTGTCCGGCATAGGGCGTATTTCGTGAGCGCGAGAGGAAGCGTTCAGGATTGACGATCCATTCTTTTCCGGGATCGATAATAGTTATATCTGCCGGGAATCCTTCCTGCAACGAACCGGCGTTGAGAGATAAAATCTGAGCCGGCCGGGTAGACATGGCCCGAATCAACTGCGTCCACTTGAGATGTTTTTCCTTGATCAGGTAAGTACTGCATACTCCCAGCGAAGTTTCCAGACCGATTACTCCATTGGGAGCGAGATCGAATTCGACATCCTTGCTTTCATGCGAATGAGGTGCGTGGTCGGAAGCGATGCAGTCCAGTGTGCCGTCCAGAAGTCCCTTTATCAGGGCCCTGACATCAGTCTCTGTCCTGAGCGGGGGGGACATCTTCAGGTTCGGATCAAAGTCTTCAGCAATCAGGTCATCGGTCAATGACAGGTGATGAGGTGTGACTTCCGCTGTGACATTGACATCAGCTTTCTTGGCCTGGCGGATAAGTTCGACAGCTCCGGCGGTGGAGATATGTGCGAAATGAATGCGTCCTCCGGTGTAACGGGCCAGAAGCAGATCGCGTGAGACACAGACTTCTTCGGATACAAACGGCACGCCTTTCATGCCGAGTCGCATTGAGGTATATCCTTCGTTCATGACACCATCGCCCGAAAGCGAGAGATCCTCGGGATGTTCGATAACCGGAATCTTGAACATACGGGCGTAATCGAATGCCTTGCGCATCATTTCAGCCGACTGCACCGGGTAACCGTCATCGGTCAATGCGATCGCGCCGGCCGCTACGACCTCACCGATTTCCGCCAGTTCTTTGCCCTTTTGTCCCTTCGTGATGGCAGAGATCGGGTAAACCCGGACAGGGGCCTGGCGGGCTCGACTGAGGATGAACTTGACAGTTTCCTGGTTGTCGATTGTTGGGGTTGTATTGGGCATACAACAGATCGTGGTAAAACCACCTGCCGCGGCCGCCTCCGAGCCGGTCTGGATGGTCTCCAGTTTTTCCTTGCCGGGTTCGCGCAGGTGCACATGCATATCTATCAAACCGGGGGATATAATCATGCCTGTTGCATCTATAAATTCGCCCGGCTCCATCTGTTTGAGGTCTTCGGTGGTCAGCAGTTGTTTGGTCTCAACACGTGAGACATTACCTTTCTCTATATACAGGTCTGCTTTCTTGTCGATGTCGGCAGAGGGATCGACCAGTTGACCGCCTGCGATCACTTTAAGTCTTGCCATATTAATTCTCCTCCCCTCCCTGAAGCAGGTACAGGACGGCCATTCTGACTGCCACGCCGTTGGTGACCTGTTCCAGGATTATCGATGAATCGCCGTCGGCAACTTCGGAGGATATTTCTACTCCCCGGTTCATTGGACCCGGGTGCATTACGGTGTAGTTTTTATTGAGCAGTTTAAGGCGTTCGCGGGTCAGCCCGAAGAGAGTCGTGTACTCGCGCAATGAAGGCAGGAGTCCGGCCTGCTGGCGTTCACGCTGAAGCCTGAGAACATTGACGACATCAGCGCCATGCAGAGCTTCGTCAAGGTCCGAATAGACATCCACGCCCATCTTTTCAACCTCCTGCGGCAAAAGGGTCGTGGGTCCGCAAACTGCCACCGACGCCCCCATGGTTTTAAGACCCCAGATATTCGAGCGGGCCACGCGAGAATGCAAAATATCGCCGACAATCACGATCCGCAGGCCATCCAGTTTGCCATAGCGTGCATGAATGGAATACATATCCAAAAGAGCCTGGGTGGGATGTTCATGAGCTCCGTCTCCTGCATTTATGATAGTTGAGGAGGCGAATTTTGTCAGGAAATGGGGTGCACCGACTGAGGAGTGTCTCATGACGATCATATCGATTTTGAGCGCTTCTATGTTGCGCACCGTGTCTTTCAGGCTTTCACCTTTGGCGACCGATGAGCCCTTGGCCGCGAAATTAATCGTGTCGGCAGACAGCCTTTTTTCAGCCAGCTCGAATGACAGCCGGGTGCGAGTCGAGGGTTCATAGAACAGGTTGACCACCGTGACACCGCGCAGGGGAGGGACCTTTTTGACAGGCCGTTCGATTACTTCCCTGAATGAGCGGGTGGTGTTCAGAATCAATTCGATATCCTCCCGGCTGACATTCTCCAGCCCGAGAAGGTGATTGATCTTCAAGCCCATAGTCACTCTCCCTTCTTACCGGGCTGACCGCCCTGTGGTTTTGAAATTATCGAAACTGAGTCCTCGCCGTCTATCTCTTTTAACTTGACGAGCACATCGTCATCTTTCGAAGTCGGCAGGTTTTTGCCGACAAAATCCGGTTTGATCGGCAGTTCACGATGCCCGCGGTCGACTAAAACCGCCAGGCGGATCGCGCGAGGCCGTCCGAAATCAGAGAGCTGGTTGAGTGCGGCCCGGATCGTACGGCCGGTAAACAGAACGTCATCGACAAGGATCACGATCTTGTCCTCGAGGTCGAAAAGAATTTCGGTTCGTTTGACTTCGGGGCGTTCCAGCTTGATATGGATATCATCGCGGTAGAAATTGATATCCATGTAACCGACCGGCAGGTCGATATCTTCGATCTGTTTGATCATGCCGGCCAGCCTGTCCGCCAGGTCATCGCCGCGAGTGCGTATGCCGATCAGTGCCACCCGCGAGATATCCGGTTGTCGTTCCAAAATCTCATGGGCGATACGCATCAGGGCGCGCTTGATTTGAGTTGCGCTCAAAACCTGCAGGGGTTCGGTGTTTGGCAAGAAACTACCTCCTGAAAAAATATCCTCCACCAAATGGAAGTGTGTTATCCGATTGATTGTATAATTCGTACTGATGATGTGAATTCAAGCTGGTCATGTTCCTTTTCCGGTCTCACCGGGCCGGCTTTAAAAGGTTAAAGTTCGCGAGGAAAATAGCGGTGGTCAACTGATCTGTCAAGCCTAAAATTTTTGAAAACCTTCCCGACCAACTTGCGGTTAAAGTAACTCCAAGCCGACATTCGGATTGATGCTTGATAAATAAAAAAAAATGCGCATATTTGGAAATATCAGATTGTTACTTGTAAAACGGATAAACAGGATATCATATATAAGGAGGAGGAAATTGATCAGGAAACTGCTTTTGAGTGCATTCGTATGCGGATTGATTTTTAGTTTCGCTTGTGGCGGGGGAGAGGATTCTGCTGAAGGTACCACGCAGGAAACGATCCCGCAGGAAACACCTGATATGGAAGCTGAACAATCCGAGCAGGCCAAACTCAATAATCCGGAATTTTTTGCCACCCGTCCCGACGCGGAAGAGAGAAGAAAACAAGCA
This sequence comes from Candidatus Zixiibacteriota bacterium, assembly GCA_014728145.1. NCBI lineage: Bacteria > Pseudomonadati > Candidatus Zixiibacteriota > Candidatus Zixiibacteriota bacterium. Next base: position 6,304 of record WJMC01000028.1, read on the forward strand.
GAACGCGAACCGGGACGCGGACCTGAAATCGAGTTCGCTGAGCTCGAACCCGGCACTTGTGCTTACTATGCTTTTTGGTTCAGCGAATACTTCACTTCTGCTGACAGCGCCGAGGCGATATCGCTCTGCACGCCGGAGATGGCCCAGAAAGTGCGCGCTTACTTCCAGCAACCTCGCCGATATGATTTTATCAAGCATAATAAGTCCCAGGGCTATACGGTAGTGTCGGTCAGCACAGTTGAGCGCGAAGAACTGGCGGATACCTGCCTGGCCTGTGTGACCGCGCAATTTATGGGACAGACACGCGATGAATGCATCTATAAATTCGTTCCGCAGGGAGATGAGTGGGTGCTGGCGGACTGGATCGTAAGGCAGTAAAAAACTGCAAGTTAAATCAAGTTAAATATTCGGGCGGTCTCAAGCTTGTGCTTGACGCCGCCTTTTTTATTAGGCATATTCTGAAAATTATGGCCAGTCGCAGCACTCGAAAAACCTTATTCGATATCCTCAAATGGATCATTATCGCAGTAATACTTTATTTCATCATCCGCCAGGTCATAACCCAATGGGAACAGGTAAAAAATTACCACTGGCAGATCGACTGGCTGTACCTTGTGCTGTCTTTGTTTATGCTTGCCGGCGGTCTGTTCTTCAAAAGTTTTCTGTGGTCGGAGGTGCTGAAGTCATTCGATACATACCTGCCACCACTGCGAGCTTTTCGGGTCGCTTATCTTTCAAATCTGGGACGGTACGTACCTGGTAAGATAGTCCAGTTCGTGGGTATTATCTACCTCGCCAAAAAAGAGGGTGTGCGCGAAGATGTCGCCCTGGCCTCATTTGCGCTGATCCAGATGTTCGATATCCCCAGCGGACTGATCCTGATCGTGACTTATCTTTTGATCATGGGTATTTCGTTTTCGACTTTCAGCGCCTATTCATCGGTTTTGATAGCAGTCGGGATTGTTTCCCTGGCATCGCTTGTAATTATTCTGACTCCTTCGCTTTTATCGAAGACGCTCAATATCGGCCTGCGTTTGCTCAAACAACCGGCGATAAATTTCAGCCTGCAAAAAAAGACTGGCTTTAAAATTCTGTTTTTATATTTTGTGGCCTGGAACATAATGGGAGCCGCCTTTTACTTTTTTCTGCGGGCGGTTACCTCAATCCCGGACAATTTTTTCGGTCAGGCGTGTGTTATATTTTCTGCTTCATACCTGATCGGATACCTGGCGCTGTTCGCTCCGGGCGGGATTGGCGTCAGAGAAGGAGTTATGGGACTGTTGCTGGCACAGATTGGCGGGCTGGCAACGCCGGTCGCGCTGGCGGTCGGACTTGCGGCAAGGCTATGGTTTCTGGTTGCCGAGTTGTCAGTCTCGGTGATGGCATTATTAGTGGGGTCAAAAAAGTAAATGGCTAAAAAGAAAAAGAAAATCAAAGAGCAGAAAAGTCAGCCAAAAATTAAACCCGCGGGTAAATCTTTTCTCGAGGAATTGTTCGAAAGCAATTTCTACGTTCTTTACTATGCGGTATTTATTTTCATACTGACTGTCATTCTATTCAGCGAATTCGTTTTTTCCGGGCAGATGCTGTTCTCCTCGGACACCATCAATGCCGGCCTGTTCTTCCGGAATTTCCCGATGGAGTATTTCCGCGAACATGGCGCAATCCCGCTCTGGAATCCTTATATCTTTTGCGGGATGCCGTTTGTGGACGCATTTCACGGCGATATCTTTTACCCTATATCATTCGTCTTTAAGCTGATTCTACCGACCCCGATCGCGTTTGGCTGGTCGCTGATCTTCCATGTTTTTCTGGCAGGATTATTTATGTACCTCTGTGCGCGGGGATTCGGGATGTCGAAGCTGGCGGCGACAATTGCCGGCATATTCTACATGTTTGCCCCGTATCTGGTTTCGATGGTTCAGCCGGGTCATGACGGCAAGATGTATGTTACGGCGCTGTTGCCTTTGGCGATGCTGTTTCTGGAAAGAGGGATGAACCGCGGGAAGCTTCTGGACTTCACCTTGCTGGGGGCCATGATAGGAATGATCATCATCACGCCTCACCCGCAGATGTCATATTTCTCGTTGTGGGCGCTGGGATTCTATGCCGTCTTCAGGTTGATTATGAAACTCATCGATGACAGAAATATAATGGTTTTGATCAAGCCCGCTGTCTTTTTCATGCTGGCGGTGATACTGGGACTGGGTGTTTCGGCGATACAGTTTTATCCCGGTTATCGCTATGTCAAGGAATTCTCACCGCGTGCTCATGGGGAAGATGAGGACGCTATGAAAGAACGGGAGCGCTGGATGTATGCCACCAGCTGGTCGATGAACGCCGAAGAGCTGGCCGCGCAGGTGATCCCGAATTTCTGTGGCACCGATGCCCGCGGTGCGGTCGAGGGTGATCAGACTCCGCCGACTTACTGGGGCAAAAACGCATTCAAGGATAATTCTGAATACATCGGTATTCTACCGGTATTTTTTGGCCTGATGGCAATCGTATTTGTCCGAACTCGCAGGACATGGTTCTTCATGGGGCTGGGGGCTTTTGCCCTGGTCTATGCCCTGGGCGGGTCGACACCGATATATAAGATATTTTATCACCTGATACCGAACGTCAAGCATCTGCGGGCGGCCTCGATGATCATGTTTGTCTTCTCGTTTTCTTTCTGTCTTCTGGCTGGTTACGGTATCGACTTTTTGCGCAGGCTCCCGGAGATGAAAGCAAAACAGAAAAAGAAGATTTTGAATTATTCGCTGGTTTTCGTCGGTATCTATGGTGTTTTAGCCTTGCTGTTTTCGGTGGCCGGGCGCGGAATGCTGGATTTGTTTAAGTCGATCTTCGCCTCTTCCACCCAGGATGCCATGATGCAGTATAAGGCTTATCCGCTGGCACCTGATCTGGCAGTCGGTCTATGGGTCCTGGCCGGGATATTTCTGGCTACCTGGTTTTTGCTCAAATCCTATGCGGCCCGGCAGGTGGGAGTCTGGGCTTTAGCGGTTGTTTTATTCTTTGGAATAGTGGATACCTGGCGGATGAACTTTAAATTTATTACCACTACCGATCAAACCCAGTATGTCGGTAAAAACGGCGTGGTGGACCTGATCAGGCAACAGCGTGATGCTTACACCCCCAGGATTCTAAATGCCGACCGGGGGATACTCCGGGGGCAGAATTATTTCGGTTACCATGATGTCCCGATGATGTTCGGTTATCATGGCAACCAGCTCAAGATATTTGACGAGTACTGGGGCAGAGTCGGCAAGTCCAACGATCATTCTTATATATTCAGGATGTATTCCAACCGGCAGAATCCGAATGATCCCCAGAACGGAACCCTGCAATGGCTCAACATTCCATTTATAGATATGGCGGGTGTGGAATATATCGTCACGGATTACGGTGCCAATCCTGGGCCTTACCAGGATATGCTCCGGCGCGTCTCAACCGACCAGCAGATCCGTCGCGACAGGCTTATCCTGTACGAGAACAGATCCAGTTTTGGGCGCTGTAAACTATTCTACGACTACATGGTAATCGAGGATCGCGACAGCATGCTAGAGTATATGCGTTCCGGTGAACATGAATGGAAAAAGACCGTTTTACTCACCGCTGATCCGGAGGTGGATATTCCGCCTCAAGATAGTGCCAATCCGGCGCGGGGAAATGCTGAGATTGAATTTTACGATCCAAACCGTATCGAGGTGAAAGTTGCCGGCGAGAGTTCCGCGATTCTGTATTTCGCGGATTGCTATTACCCCGATTGGAAAGCCTATGTCGACGGTGAGAAGCGGGAGGTATTGCTCGCCAATGGCGCGTTTCGGGCGGTCGCAGTCCCGGCTGGAGAACATACTGTCGAATTCAAATTCGAATCGACCGTGTACGCCACTTCAAGTTTAGTAAGCTGGGTCTGCATATTATTTGTCGTGATCGTCAGCGGGTTCAGTTTGTATAACCGTAGAGTGAGGAAACCGAAACGTGAGTAAAAAAGCCTGCGTAATCATACCGACCTATAACGAGAAAGAAAACATCGAAAGGATTACTAACGCGGTTTTAAAGCAGGACGAGCGGCTTTCGGTGCTTGTTGTCGATGACAATTCTCCCGATGGAACCGGTCAGATTGCCGACCGGAAAGCGGAAGAGAATGCGCGCGTGATGGTGCTCCATCGCGAAGCTAAAAGCGGTCTGGGGCAGGCTTATATCGCCGGTTTCAAATATACACTCAAAAAGGGGTTCGATTATATCCTCGAGATGGATGCTGACTTTTCACACGATCCGAAGTATCTCCCTGACTTTTTGAAAACGATTGAAAATTACGATCTCGTTTTAGGTTCGCGCTACATCCCCGGCGGTGGAGTGGTTAACTGGCCAGCGGACAGGATTATGATCTCAAAAATCGGCAATATCTACGCCCGCATTATTACCGGCATGCCGGTTGCGGATGCCACCGGCGGTTTCAAGTGCTTTCGGCGCGAGGTGCTGGAGGCAATCGATTTCGACGAAGTCCGTTCCAATGGATATTCCTTCCAGATCGAGATGAGTTTTCGAGCATACAAAAAGGGATTCAGGATCAAGGAGATTCCAATTACGTTCAAGGACCGCGAGGACGGCACCTCCAAGATGTCAAAGAAGATCGTGCGCGAGGCGATCGTTATGGTGCCCCGTCTCAAGCTGTGGTCTTTGACAGGTAAGCTCAAATGAGTTCGCTCCGCGCCAGTGTTATCATCGTAAGCTTCAACACCTCGAACCTGACACTCCGATTGATAGAGTCACTCTACCGTTATGAGGTGGGCAATCAATACGAACTGATAGTTGTTGACAATGCTTCCTCGGATAATTCAGTCTCTGAATTAAAAAGCAAGTACCCGGATATCCGTCTGATTGCGAACAAGAAAAATCTCGGATTTGGAAAAGCGGTTAACCAGGCCTCCAGAATTGCTGAGGGTGAATACATCTGGCTGTTGAATTCGGATTGCCGTCTGAAGGAGCCGATCATGGTGAAACTGATAGATACACTTGAACATGAGTCCTCGGCTTTCGCGGTCACTCCCCGCACAGTTAATTCAAGCGGACGGTTTCACTCTTCTTGCCGGCGGTTTCCGACCTATGACAACATAATATTTTCACGAGGATCGATTCTGGCGAGACTGCCATTTTTCAGGCATCGGCAGGTGGAATATACCCTGCCCGACTTCCCCGGGACGACCAGGGTGGAGGCGATATCGGGAACCGCGATGCTGATGCGAAAGGACGAGTTTATAGCCTCCGGCGGTTTTGATGAACGGTTTTTTATGTACCTCGAAGACACCGACCTGTGTTACCGGATGTACAACAAAAAGCGTTACTGTTATTACCGTCCCGATGCGGAGGTCGAGCATTTGAACAAGGCATCCTCGCGTGGACGCCAGGGAAGACGGTTGTATCATCATCATATGTCGACTCTGGAATATTTTTTGAAATGGTATCCAAATTACTATTTGCACAATTTTTTGCTGGTGTTATTGTTGACCCTGAACCTTTTTGTGAAGATCATTTTAATCAATGCAGGTTTGCTCTCAGATAACGATTCTTAACCTTGTCTTTTTCGGGCTGGCGATAGTTCTCTCGGTCAGCTTGACCTACGGGTTTTACCGTCTTTGTCTGGCTTACCGGATACTCGATTATCCCGGTGGACACAAGACCCACACCCATCCGACCCCCCTTCTGGGCGGTGCCGCAATCTTTCTGTCGTTCTGGATTTCCATCCTGGCAGCATATATGGTTTGTGGTGACGGTGTATTTGACAGCTTCAATTTCCTGCGGGCCTTTTTGCTGTCATCGCTGGTGATATATGTTACCGGTCTTTTAGATGATCTGATGAATCTCAAATCGTACTACAAACTGTTTGGTCAGGCTGTCGCGGCGGTAATCCTGATCGCCCACGGTTACTTCATTACCCGTATGCATATTCCATTTACCGGTCAGTTCGAACTCGGTATCTGGGGCTTTCCGGTTACAGTTATGTGGGTTGTCGTTATCACGAACAGCATTAATTTCGTGGATGGGCTCGATGGGCTGGCCGGTGTGATCGGGTTGACTGTCTGTATCGGGCTTCTGATCGTGGGGGCGTTTTTAAACCTGGCGGTGGTGTCGGTAATAGCCGCGATCATCGGTGGCGCCCTGTTTGGTTTTCTGTTTTACAATCTGCCCCCGGCCCGGATTTTTATGGGAAACAACGGCGCGTTGTTTGTCGGTTTTGTGTTCTCCGTGGTGGCGGTTTTCTGTCCGATCAAGAGCTACACGGCTGTGGCTATGTTCGTGCCTCTGATAGCGGCCGCACTGCCGATTATCGAAACGATTGTAACACCGATCAGGCGGATTATAACCGGACGCAAATTCTACCAGTCCGATACCAACCAGAGTTTTCACTACCTGAGACGCTTCAGGTTTTCAACAGGTACCACGATTTTGATCTTTGGCTCCGTTTCACTGCTGTTTAACGCGTTTATTCCGGCTTTTTTTTGGTTTGACCGGAAACAAGTTTTTTCTATATTTGTGTTGTTTTTGATGATTCTGGTCGCAATCTTTTTTATATTGCGTCTGGTAAAGGGAAATGGTGAGAGATGAGCGCTGGATTTGTATTAGATTTTGAAAAGCCATTAGTCGAGCTGGAGCGCAAGATCGCGGAGATGAAAGAATTCGCCTCCGGCGAAAATGTCGAGCTCTCACGTGAGATCGAAAGCCTTGAGCAAAAGCTTGACCGGCTGGCGGAAGACATCTACTCCAAGCTTTCGCGCTGGCAAAAAGTCCAGCTGGCACGTCATCCCCGCAGGCCGTATACTCTCGACTACATCAATGCCCTGTTTACAGACTTTTTGGAATTGCACGGCGATCGGGGTTATGCCGACGACAAGGCCGTGGTCTGCGGTTTTGCCCGTTTCAGGGGGCGCAAGGTAGCGATTGTCGGCCAGCAGAAGGCCCGGGACACCAAGGGCAAGTTGATGCGTAATTTCGGTATGATGCACCCGGAGGGCTACCGTAAAGCGCTCAAGATCATGCGTACAGCCGAAAAATTCGGACTTCCGATCGTGATCTTTATCGATACACCGGGAGCATATCCCGGTATAGGCGCGGAAGAACGTGGTCAGGCGGAAGCGATCGCCAGAAATATCCGCGAGATGTTCAAGCTGACGGTGCCGGTCGTGATAACGATTATTGGTGAGGGCGCTTCGGGTGGAGCGCTGGGGATCGGTGTCGGCGATGTTATCCTGATGCTCGAAAACGCCTGGTATTCGGTGATCTCACCGGAGGGATGCGCAGCGATTTTATGGCGCGACCAGGCCAAGGCACCGGAAGCGGCTGAAGCTCTCAGGCTGACGGCGACCGATATGCTGAAACTGGAAGTTATCGATAAAATCATAACTGAACCGAAAGGCGGGGCCCATCGCAATCCGCAGGGTGTCTACGATGTTCTGGGTGAAGAGATCGAGCATCAGCTTGAGTTTCTTTCCGCTCTTGACAAGGACAGCCTGCTCCAGAAACGTTTGGAGAAATTCAGGCAGATGGGGGATTACCTGCATATTTGACGAGCTGCGAAGCCGGAGAAATCCGGTTTTAATATTTGAGACTGATCTGATAGACTGAGATACAATTAGAGTCAATAAGGAGCCAAGATGAAATTATCCAGGTTTACAGCCGAGGAACTGATTACATTCGAACTGAAGAGCACCGACAAAGACTCCGTAATTGATGAGCTGGTCGAACTGGCGGCCACCTCCAAACTGGTTCGTGACAAGGATGAATTATTAAAGGATATCAAGGAACGCGAAAACCTGGTAACTACCGGTGTCGGCTATGGGGTCGCCTTTCCGCACGCCAAGACCCGGGCTGTCAAGGGAATCGTGATAGCTTTCGGCCGTTCCGACCAGGGGGTGGATTTCGACGCTATGGATAAGCGTCCGGTCAACCTGTTCTTCCTGATTGCGGCACCCGAGGACGCCATCGGCGCTCACCTGAACGTCATGGCCAGGCTCTCGTTTCTGATGAAATCTGAGCAGAATCGGGACAAAATGATGAGTGTAAAAAGCCCGGGAGAGCTATTGTCGATCCTTGATTCTGTCGATTAAGCTTATATGATTTCAAGTTTACGGAAGCTGATCGCCAACAACAAGGAATTTGGTCTGGCGGCCGGTTTGGTGATCCTGTCTTTTATCATACTGGTGACACCGATCAACATTAAAAGGCCGCTGGCGAAATACACTTATATAGTTTCGCTGTCTCCTTTCCAGGGGCTCTCGGAAGACCTCAAACAGCTTTCCCATACTGTTCAGATAAATCGTCATCTCCGTAAGCAACTGATGGAGCGTGAACTGGAATTGTCCTTCGCGCGTGAAGCTCTGGCCCAGAATTCTCGCCTGCGGGATACACTCGGTTTTCGTGAACGCCGTGAATACGAGCTGATTCCGGCCGAGCTGGAGGCGATCGATCCTAAGCGCAGGGAAAATGCCATTATTGTATCGGTTGCTTCAGGGCGGGATGTCGAGCCGGATATGGCCGTGATGGGTGTCTCCGGGCTGGTCGGCAAGACCACCAATGTACTCGGCAACAATGTCACGGTTGAATTATTGACCAGTCCCAGTTGCCGGGTGGCGGGGCGCTCAGCTGATAATCGCGCTCTCGGGATAATACGCTGGGAATCCGGGCTGTACCTGCATTTCGATAATGTGCCGATCAGGGATTCTGTTGAAGTCGGTGACACTATTATTAGTTCCGGGTTGGGCGGGTTGTTTCCAGATGGTTTGCAGATCGGTACAATTGTAGCTATCGACGTGCCCGAAAAAGGATTTTTTAAACAGATAGATGTTAAACCTTTTGTGGATTTTAATAGCCTGGACGAGGTGTTTATACTGAAAGAGAAGGAAGAGTAGCTGATGGGAAGGGTTGCCGGATTTGCCGCGCTTGTGCTTCTGTCGATTATATTCCAGACCTTTATTGCCAGCCTGATTTCGATCGAGCATGTCATGCCGGACATCTATGTTATCCTGGTGGTCTACCTGACACTGACACGCGGGTTGTCCTACGGTCTGATTTACGGTTTCGTTGTCGGCTTGGTCGAGAGTTCCGCCGATCCGGGATTATTCGGTCTGAGCTCTTTGCTGAAGGTCGTGCTGGCGATCGTTGTCTACACCCTTTCTAATCGTCTCAGGCTGGAATCCAAACTTATGCGAATTCTAGTCGTATTCTGTTCGGTGGCTTTGCATAACCTGGCATACTATATAGTTGCCTATGGTTTCGATTTCGAGTTGGCAGCCACTGTGTCCGTTAAATTTTCGCTTTTGGATGCTCTTTACAGCGCTCTGATTGCGGTAGTGTTATTGTATTTAACCGAACGTCGTTTAACATTGAAATTTGAATCATGAATGGTGTCTCGTATTCCCGTGAAAGACGGGCTCTATTATTATATGCGGCCTTCGGGCTCTTCTTTCTTGTATTGGTTGTGCGCCTCTTATTGATCCAGACAGCCGAGCATGAGAAATATTACAAGATGTCCGAGGATAACCGCATACGTTTAGTTCCCGAGGTGGCATTTCGTGGTGATATCTATGACCGTTATGGGCGGGTGATCGTTGAGAACCGCCCATCATACACGATTTCAGCCATTCCCAATGAAATCGACAACATCGACTCGATTTCCTCCAAACTTGCGGATCTGGTTCCTTTGGGCAAAAATGAGATAGCTGAAAAAATCCGTTCGAAAAAATTTCTACGTTACCAGCCGATCAAGATTGCCCGTTCGGTCAGTTTCGAGACTGTCTGTATAATCGAAGAGAATGCTGATAAATTTCCCGGAATTATCTTTCAGCTCGAACCTGCCCGTAAATATCCGCAGGAAGGTGTTCTCTCCCATGCCGTCGGTTACACCAGTGAGGTAACGGAAAAAGAACTAAGGGAAATGAAGGGTGAAGGAGTCAATTATGGCACCGATATCGGCCGGGAAGGACTTGAAAAATATTGGGATCGCTATTTACGCGGAAAAGACGGTCTGACTTATCTTGAGATAACAGCCGAAGGCAAGATCCTGGGAGACCTTCAGGGTCGCGACAATATACCGCCCGAACCGGGGATGGATGTCCAGCTCGCCCTGGATTACGAACTGCAAAATTATGCTCTTTCCCTTTTTGCTGATACAGTTGCGGGTGCCCTGGTGGCACTCGATCCGAGAAACGGCGAGGTCCTGACTTTCGTCTCGGTACCTGCTTATGATGCCAACATGTTCACCGGCGTATTGAGGAAAAAAGACTGGGACCGGCTTGTCTCAGATCCGCATAAACCTCTTCTTAACCGCATCATCAAAGGAGAGTATCCACCCGCGTCAACTTACAAGCTGATCGTGGCCGGGGCCGGTCTCGAGGAAGGTATCATCGAACCGGAAACCAAATTTGCTCCATGCACCGGCGGTTATCGATTCGGAAACCGAGTCTTCAAATGCTGGAATCTGAGCGGTCACGGTAAGCTGGGGGTAATCGGGTCGATCATCCAGTCCTGCGATGTCTATTTTTATCAGCTCGGTCATAAGCTGGGACTGGAGAAATTTGCGGAATATTCTCGCAAATGCGGATTCGGGTCAAAGACCGGAATCGATGTGCCTGGTGAAATGGCTGGATTGGTTCCCGATGCTGACTGGTACGACAACAAGCTCGGCAAAGGCAAGTGGCCGATCTCGGTGATAATTAACCTCTCGATCGGACAGGGCGAAGTCCTGGTCACGCCGCTTCAGCTTGCCAATTTTTACGCCGCGGTAGCTAACGGTGGTACACTTTATCGCCCGCACCTGATGCGCATGGCGTTTAGCAAAAATGACACGGTCTATGCCAAAATCGAGAAGATTGGTCAGTTGCCGTTTACCGACAGCACGCTGGCGATTTTGCGGGAAGCTTCTGTGGGAGTTCTCTACGATTCTCATGGTACCGCCCGGGGATCACGAATAAAGGGTATCAAGTTTGGCGGTAAAACCGGTACCGCACAGAACCCTCATGGCAACGAACATGCGCTCTTTTGCGCATACGCCCCTGTGGAAAATCCGATTATAGCCGTCGCCTGTATCGTCGAGAACGCGGGGCATGGGTCCGAGGAGGCCGCGCCGATCGTGTCCAGAGTTGTGAGGCATTACCTAGAAAAAAACGGACTGATCCCGGATCCGGATTCGCTCCAGAACATGGCCAGCAGGGAGGCTGAATAATGGGAATCCGCGGAGAACTTACCGGTTCCGCTCTGGCCTTGACAGTGGCTGGATTATTGCTCTCCGGGATTGGGGTGCTAATGGTGTATTCAGCCACCCATACCGCCGTCAGTGCGTTTGAAGAAGGGCTATACATCAAACAGTTAATCTGGGTCGGCATCGGCTTCTGTGTCTTTTTGATCGTGGTCATGTTACCGATGCGGATGCATGAAATCCTGAGTTATATCTATTATATTATGCTGATCCTGTTGCTGGCCGGGCTTCTCTTTTATGGCCGTGTGGGGGGCGGTTCAATGCGCTGGTACAGTTTCGGTTTTCTGCATTTTCAACCCTCCGAGCTGGGAAAAGTAATCGTGCTTTTTGCGATGGCTCGTTACCTTAGTTATTCTAAAAAGCCATCACAGCATTTTCGACGCTTGATGTTGACCGGTATACTGGTTCTTATACCGACTATGCTCGTACTCCGGCAACCGGACCTGGGAACATCCCTGGTGTACCTGGTCTTGATGCTGGCTATACTTTACTGGTCGGGACTTCCACCGGTCTACCTGTTGCTTATAATCTCACCCGTATTCAGCATGATTACAGCCTTTCATCCGATCAGCTACATAGTTCTCTTCGCGGTAATCATATTGCTCTTGATAATTCTCAAGCCGGGGGCATTTATGGCCTCGGCCATTGTGGTGGTCAATTTATTGTTCGGGATGGTAACACCGCTTTTATGGAATCGGCTGGCCGACTATCAGAAAAGCAGGATTCTTATCTTCCTCAATCCCGGTAATGACCCGCAGGGAGCGGGTTACCAGATCATTCAATCGAAAATTGCAATCGGATCCGGGGGGCTCTTGGGCAAGGGCTTTCTGGGTGGAACTCAGACAAATTTGAACTACCTGCCGGTCAGGCATACCGATTTCGTGTTCTCTGTTGTGGGAGAGGAGTTCGGTTTTCTCGGTGGTCTGGTTATAATCTCGCTTTTTGCCCTGATAATCTTTCTGGGACTGCGCACCGCGGTCAGGGTACGCAACAGGTTTACATCCTTTGTTTGTGTCGGTGTGGTTACAATACTGTTCTTCCAGACGGTCGTCAATATCGGTATGACCCTTGGAATCATGCCTGTCACGGGACTGCCGTTGCATTTTGTCAGCTACGGTGGCTCTTCGATGATCCTGAGCTGGGTGCTTCTGGGACTGCTGGTCAATGCCGAGATGAGCTGGCAGGAGTATTGATCCGGAGATGATTAAAGAGTACTTTCAGTTCGCAGAATCCGGCACCAGCTACCGCACTGAAATTATAGGTGGCCTGACCACGTTCATGGCTATGGCCTATATCATCTTTTTAAACCCTGCCATCCTCTCCAATGCCGGTATGGATTTCGATTCTGTCATGCTGGCGACCTGTATTTCCGCCGCGATCGCGACGTTTTGTATGGGACTTCTGGCACGCTATCCAATTGCCCAGGCACCCGGACTGGGGTTGAATGTTTTTTTTGCTTTCAGTGTCGTTGTCGGGATGGGGGTTTCATGGAATATCGCTCTGGGGGCGGTATTTATGTCCGGGCTGGCGTTTATCGTCATGTCGATTTTCAAGATCCGTGAAGCGATCATAAATATCATCCCTGCCGCCCTGCAGTCCGCAATCGCGGTTGGAATCGGTCTCTTGATCGCGGTTCTGGGGATCTGGCATGCCGGTTATATTACCCGCGATGAAGGTGGACTGCTGACCCTCGGGCCGTTACATCATCCCGCATCGCTTCTTTCTTCATTCGGCCTGATTGTACTGGGACTGCTTTTGTCTCTCAAGGTTAAGGGCGCGATCCTGTTGAGCATGATTGCCACCCTTACCATGGGTATTATTACCGGTGTGATCGGCTACCAGGGAGTAGTTGCGAGTCCGCCGTCACTGGAACCGACTTTCTTGAAGTTGGATATCATGGGTGCGTTGAGCGCGGACATGCTGACTATAATTCTTGTGTTTTTGTTCGTGGATATGTTCGACACGGTCGGCACACTGGTCGGAATCGGCAGGCAGGCAGGATATATGGAAGATGGCAAACTCCCGCGCGCTTCCAAAGCACTTTTTTCCGACGCGGTCGGGACAACTGCCGGGGCACTTTTGGGGACTTCGACTGTAACAAGTTATATAGAATCCGCCACCGGTATCGGTGCCGGGGCCAGGACAGGCTTCGCCAACCTGATAACCGGGGCGATGTTTATACTGATGATATTTTTTATTCCGGTTGCGCGTATGGCCGGGGGGGGAGTTGAGATTGCACCTGGTGATATGCTCTACCCGGTTACCGCGCCGGCTTTGATATATGTCGGCTCGATTATGATGCGCAATGTCGTGCAGATAGATTTTAAAGATGTCAGTGTGGCCTTGCCGGCATTTTTGATTATTCTCGGCATTCCACTGACTTTCTCGATTGCTGACGGTATGGCTTTCGGATTTATCGCCTATCCGCTGTTCATGTTGATGGCCGGCAGGGGAGGCCGGGTTCACTGGCTGGTCTATCTTCTCGGCCTGGTGTTTTTGGCATATTTCATATTTTTAAGATAACGGAGATCAATTATGAAACTGAAATCATTCTTCTTAGCACTTTTCATCCTGATAAGCACAGCGGCACCGCTGAGCGCGATCGAATTAGACGAAATCCTCGATCAGCATATGCAGGCTTTGGGTGGGCGCGAGAATCTCGCCAGGTTCGAATCATTTCATTACGTGGCGGATTTAAAAATGGGCGGTATGAACGGCAAAGCCGAGATGTATTACG
>WJMC01000029.1 GCA_014728145.1 Candidatus Zixiibacteriota bacterium
CAATAGCCGGTTTTGAGACGTTTCTCGATCCGGTCTTCATCGACCTCGATACCAAGTATGACCGCGCCGTTCATGGTGGCCGCCAATGGTTGAGCACCGCCCATACCGCCATAGCCTCCGGTCAGGATGAACCTGCCACGCAGGTCTCCTCCGAAATGCTTCTGCCCGCAGGCGGCAAAAGTTTCGTAGGTACCCTGCAGGATCCCCTGGGTGCCGATATATATCCAGCTACCTGCGGTCATCTGGCCAAACATGATCAGGCCCAGCTTTTCCAGCTCACGGAATTTTTCCCAGTTGGCCCAATGCGGTACCAGGTGAGAATTCGCAATCAGTACCCGCGGGCAATGTTCGAAAGTGCGAAAGATACCGACCGGTTTGCCGGACTGCACCAGCAGGGTCTCATCTTTTTCGAGGCTTTTGAGGCTGTCGACGATCGCGTGGTAGCATTCCCAGTTGCGGGCCGCCTTGCCGGAGCCTCCATAGATGATCAGCTCCTCCGGTTTTTCAGCCACTTCCGGATCGAGGTTGTTGCGAAGCATGCGCATAGCGGCTTCAGCATGCCAGCTCTTGCAGGTCTTTGCGGTGCCGCGATCAGCTTTGACCGGCACATATTCTGTATTTGACATAGCTTACTCCTTGAGTTTATCATACCATTAGCAAATAAACTATATCAGCAAACGGCAAAGTCAAGCCAAATAGACCATGGAGAAGCCATGTCCACTGACGAGGAGAAACGTGAGAACTACAATAATCTGCGCCAGACAGCTTACGACCGGGGAATCGACCTGTTTGGAGTATGCCGGCTCGATTTTGATCCGGATTATTACCACAAAGATATCTGCGCTGTCGCCAAGCAGATGACCCACGCGATTTCCCTCGCTGTCGCGCTTTTACCCCAGGTTTTCGATACGATCGAAGATGGCCCCAATGATATCTACAAGACGCATTACCGCCAGGCCAACAGCCTGTTAGATAATGCCAGCTTTCATCTCAGCCAAAAAATCCATCGTCTCGGCCACAAAGCGCTTCCGATCGCGGCGTCTTTTACCGTCGATGAAAAAATGCAGAGAGGGCATCTTTCCCATAAACAGGTAGCGGAACTGGCCGGTTTGGGATGGCGTGGAAGAAACAACCTGCTGGTCACCAAAAAATTCGGTTCGATGGTCAGGCTGGCGACGGTTTTGACCGATACTCCTCTTGAGAGCGACAGGCGGGCTGAATTTGAATGCGGGCAATGCAAAGCCTGTATCAAAGCTTGTCCCGCGGACGCTCTGGGTGAAAAGGTCGAGGACTACAACTTCGACCGATGCTATGACAAGCTGGTAGCCTATGCAAAGAGGAAGAATTTCGGACTGCTGATTTGCGGTCATTGTATCAAGGTCTGCAAACCGAGGTGAGTAACATGGATGTTAAACCTGTCAAGTTAATCTGTGGATTAATTTACCATGAAATCGATATTTTAAGGGAAGTCACGGAAGTGATGATCGAGAATTTCGGATCGATCGACAATGAAAGTGATGTCTTCGATTTCGATCATACCGATTATTATCAGGATGAGATGGGCGACAAACTGACCCGCAAGTTCGTTTCCTTCGAAAAACTGATCCAGCCCGACCGCCTGGCGGAGATGAAAACCCGCGCCAACCAGATAGAGACGCAATTCGCCCGTAAAAACAACGGTTCACGGGGCCGCTGTGTCAATATCGATCCGGGCTATATCGAGCTGTCCAAGCTGGTTTTAGCCTCGACCAAGAACTTTTCTCACAGGATTTATCTCGACCGCGGAATCTATGGCGAAGTGACTTTGATTCGCAAGGGGGACAGTTTTATCGAACTGCCCTGGACATACCCCGATTACCTCAACCCGGTCACTCTGGAATTTCTGGAAAATGTGAGAAATACTTACAAGACTCAATTAAGAAAAGAAGTCAAACCGGATATCTTTCGTATCCCGGCTATGATCTTCAAAAGAGCCAAAGCCGAAGTATCTCTGACATAGCGGTGACAAGCTTAACCGAAATCACTAAACCTGCTTATCCATTATGCGATAGAGAGTATTGAAGAAGAGATCGTCCAGAACTGAAAGATCGAGATTTATCAAATCGTTGATGATAAGTTTATCACCCGCAACCAGGCCGATTATATCATAATCAATCTCCATCTTGTCCAGACGATTCTGGACATCCGGTTTTTTAGTCGGGCCCACAGTAATAATAAAGCGTGACTGGCTTTCCGCAAACAGGAGGGTGTCATTGCGCAGATCCGATCTCAAGTTTACCCGGCACCCGACCTGCTTTTCCCTATCAGAAATACAGCATTCCGCCAGCGCCACCGCCAGCCCGCCATCGGAGATATCATGGCAGGACTTCAGCGCGCCGGCTTTGATCAGTTCCAGTATCGCCTGCTGGTTTTCTTTTTCGTAGTCGAGGTCGAGGTCGGGGATGTCACCACGGATTTTATCATGAATCACTCGCAGGTATTCCGATCCGCCGATTTCATCTTTAGTCTTGCCGATCAGGATAATGACGTCGCCCTCGTCTTTGAAGTTCTGGGTGGTGATATGTTTGAGGTCGTCGATAATTCCCATCATGCCGATAGTTGGAGTCGGATAGACCGCCCGATTGCCGATCTGGTCTTCATTATAGAAAGATACATTACCCCCGGTAACCGGGGTATTGAATTTACGGCACGCCTCTCCCATACCCATCACCGCCTCATAGAAACACCAGTACATCTCCGGCTTATACGGATTGCCGAAATTCAGGCAATTTGTGATCGCCACCGGACGGGCACCCGCAGCGATGACATTGCGGGCCGATTCGGAAACCGCAATCATCGCGCCCCGCTTCGGATTGATATAGCAATACCGGCCGTTACAATCGGTAGCAAAAGCGAGCGCGCGGTTGGTCTTGCGGATACGTAAAACAGCCGCATCCGAACCGGGAAACACCGCCGTATTGGTGCGGACCATATGGTCGTACTGACGATAGACCCACTCTTTGGATGCGATCGAGGGCGAGGATAAGATTTTTTTCAACGTCTCATTATAATCGGACGGTTCAGTTACCTGTGCCCTATCCAGCTTACGGATTTCATCGAGATACGATGGCCGCTTACGCTCACGTTCATAGACCGGAGCACCGCCTCCCAAAACCAGATGGTAAGCCGGTACCTGGGCCACCTGTTCGCCCTTGTGGGTGACAGTTACCAGGCCGTCGTCGGTAACTTCGCCGATCTGGACCGCCGGGAGATCCCATTTCTCGAAAACCTCCAAAAGAGGTTTTTCATGGCCTTTTTTACCGACCACCAGCATCCGTTCCTGCGACTCTGAAAGCATGATCTCATAGGGGATCATCCCTTTCTCACGAACCGGAACTTTGTCCAGGTCGATCGTCATCCCGGCGCCATCCCCGCGATCCGACATCTCGGTGGTCGAGCAGGTGATTCCGGCCGCGCCCATATCCTGAACACCGATCACGAGGTCTTTTTCTATGATCTCGAGCGTGGCCTCCAGCAATAGTTTCTCGGTAAACGGATCGCCGATCTGTACCGAGGGTCGCTTGCTCTCAGATTTTTCTGAGATCTCTTCGGAGGCGAAAGTCGCCCCATGGATACCATCACGCCCTGTCGAGGACCCGACTATGAAGACCGGGTTGCCTTTGCCTTTGGCAGTGCCTGAGACGATGCCGTCGGATTTGACGATCCCGACCGCCATGGCGTTGACCAATGGATTGCCCAGGTAGCAGTCATCAAAATAGACTTCGCCACCAACTGTGGGCACACCAAACGAGTTGCCATAGTCACCGATCCCCCGCACCGCGCCATCGAATAAATAGCGCGCCCGGGCATGAGTCAAATCGCCGAACCGCATCGAATCCAGTGCCGCGATCGGACGCGCGCCCATAGTGAAGATATCGCGCAGGATACCACCGATCCCGGTCGCCGCCGCCTGGTAGGGTTCGACAGCGGTGGGATGATTGTGGCTTTCGATTTTGAATACAACCGCCAGGCCCTCGCCGATATCGACCGCGCCGGCATTTTCCTCGCCGGCCTTGGTCAGAAGCGCGCCACCTTCACGTGGCAAAGTTTTCAGGACCGCAATCGAGTTTTTATAGGAGCAATGCTCCGACCACATGACCGAGAAAATTCCCAATTCAGTATAATTGGGGTTGCGGCCGAGGATTTCGAGCATCTCTTTGTATTCATCTTCCGAGAGACCGTGCTCAAGTGCCAGTTCTTTGGTGACTTCCGGTTCCTGCATAGCAACTCCTTGGTTTGAAACGGCAATTTCCGAAAAACAAAGGACGGTGTCAACGGCAAAATCGGAGAAAAATGAGGACATTCCAGACTGTTGCGCCCTGCTGAACCTCAGATTATCAAACAACCTGAGCGACAGAATTACGCTATAAACTTACGCGCTCAGTACAAGAATCTCATTGTACACATACTTGATATGTTTATCACATTTTGTTATATTGAATCCCCGGAGATCAGATCCCGTTTGGTCGTTCTCACAATACCTGCATCCGGGATTGATTGAACCTGTATAATTCGATAGATGGGAATAAGGTAATGCGTCAGTCAAGCTTGAGATTTTCATTTACGCTTAATAGCATTTTATTGGTACTGATTTTCTGCGGTTCGACACTCAGCGGGCAAAACTACCTGGAGGAAATAGATCACCATTGGGTTGAGCCAGAAGAGATTCCTCGGTTGGAGGATCAAGGTCAGAATGTATTGTAGTTTTCTCGCATAATTACAGCGCAATAGTTCCAGCAATAGATAAAATTGATGCCTTAAATGCGATTGAAGAAGCTATTAATACTGATAATGAAAACATTACTATTCCGCGGATTAAGAAACATGTACTAAGAGAAATCCTATTTATAAAAGGAATGCAATAATGAAGTATATTATCCCTTTAGACGGTAACACTGATCCCTATGGAGTAAACGGTCATGGTCCCGTTGGCGATGACTACATAAGCAATAATGATAAGAATCCATCTATTAATCATCAAAGTCGCAATTGTATCAATTCGTCTTTTTAAGACCGCCCATACCGCCCCGGTAGCGCTCGATCCGCTCACGCAACTCCTTGCGCTGCTGCATCATCATAGAAAACGGGGTAGCATCGATCGTATCCCCGGCCGATAGACCGGAAAGGACATGGGTGTAATCCAGGTTGGCATCGCCCACAGTCACGATCTCGGGCACGAATTCACCGTTGCGCTTGACCATGATGACCTTCTTGTCGGCCATCGCCTTGCGTCGCTCCATCATCTCTTTACGGAACTGGCGCCGTTCTTCAGGGGTCATCGACTTCATCTTCTCCATCATCTCCTCGCGACTGGGTCGTTTGTCCTCGGTAGGAATTTTCTCCTGCCCCATCGAAAGTTCCCCGCTCAAACCCATCTCCTCGGGATTCTTGACAGCGTCGTTGGGGACCAAGACGACATCGTAAGCCTCGGAGGTGACGACCTCGATCGTGCAGTTCATACCCGCTTTAAGCATATCATTGCGGTTATCTATTTTAGTGGTGACCTCAAAGACAGTAACATTCTGGTCGACAGTTGCGATCGGCGCGATCTTTTCGACCACGCCCTTGAATTTCGTATCCGGGTAAGCATCGGCTTCGACCTCCACACGCTGGCCGAGTTGAATCTGGCCGATATCGGTCTCATCGACATCCGCCACAACATAGACCGAATCCATCTGTGCCACCTGTACGATCGTAGTACCGCCGGAGACATTGGTCACACCCGATGAAATAATCTGCCCTTCCTCGACCAGTTTGCGCAAAACCAGCCCGTTCATAGGCGATCGAATATCGGTATCCTCCAGGCGTTCTTCTGCGGTCGATAGCGATGAGGTCGCTCGCACCAGGGTTGCGCGGGCTTGTTCCAAAGCGACCTCGGCCTCATCAAGCTCTTTCTCCGACAACAGGTTCTGGTCGAAAAGCTTCTTCTGACGGTTGTACTCGCGCTCTTTTTGGCGCACGGCGACTTTGGCCACCCGGTGATCAGCTTCAGCCTGCCGGTAATCATTGTAGGCTGTTGTGGTATCAAGAATGCAGATCAATGAATCACGGTAGATATAGTCGCCGACATCGATTCCCATCTTGATGATTTCACCCGAGGCTTTGGATTTGACCTCGACGGTCTGTACAGGTTCGATCGTTCCGTTGGAATGAATAGAAACGAGCAGGTCGCCTTTTTTTGCGACAGCGATCTGTTGTGTGATTTCGAATGGATTCTCCTCGGCGTTCCCCTCATGTAGAAAAAAGTACCAGGCGGCTGCACCGCCGGCAATAATTACCAGTGCTATTATTACAAATTTCTTCATTAAAAGCTCCGTCTTACAGCCTTATACACACATGTACGTAACAAGTTTAGACACCTAAAGTAATAAAAAATCACAGCAAAACAAGTAGATTGGAATACTGCTTATGATTTTGATGCTTGACCGGGGCGTGGGTTTGTATTATCAATCCCGGTATGAATTTCTCTAAAGATGAAATCATCAGGTTGACCGAAAAGGTCTCCTGTGCCGGATGAGCCTCGAAACTGGGTGCAGGTGCACTCTCCGAGGTGATCGGCGCGTTGCCGATAATTCATGACGAAAACCTGCTGGTCGGTTCTTCTACCGCCGACGATGCCGGGGTATATCGCATTTCCAAGACCGAAGCGCTGATACTGACGGTCGATTTCTTTCCACCGATCGTCGATGATCCATACACTTTCGGTCAGATTGCGGCCGCCAATGCCCTTTCCGATGTTTTCGCGATGGGTGGCAAACCCCTGGTGGGTTTAAATATCGCTTGCTTTCCAGCCGATATGCCGTTGACCATACTGGCCGACATACTGCGCGGGGGACAGGACAAGGTGCATGAAGCCGGGGCACTCATTGTCGGCGGACATACGGTCAAGGATAAAGAAATCAAGTACGGTGTGGCGGTCACCGGCAGGATCCTGATCGATGATATCAAGACCAACTCTTCAGCTGTGGTCGGTGATCTGCTGATATTAACCAAACCGCTCGGCACCGGGATCATATCGACCGCCCTCAAGCGCGGGAAAGCTGAATCACCCGATGTCGATTACATCATGAAACAGATGAGCGCGCTCAACAATATCGCTTCGGACGCCATGGTACGGCATAATGCCTCCTCGGCCACTGATATCACCGGTTTCGGGTTGATCGGGCATGCTCTCGAAATGGCTCGCGGATCAAATCTCACTTTCAGGCTGAAATCGGACGATATTCCCCTGATTCCAAACGCCTTAAGGTATTCATCCGAAGGTTTCATCCCGGGAGGCCTGAACGACAACCGCAGGACTTTCGAGCCGGAAGTTAATTATCTAAGCCAACCCGAAAAAGCGCGTGATCATTTGCTCTATGACCCCCAGACCTCCGGTGGCCTGTTGGTTTCAGCCTCGCCCCGGAATGCGAAAGCTATTGTGGAGGAGATCAAGTCACGTGGCTCGGAAGCAGTGATAATCGGCGAAGTGGTAAGAAAAGAACAAAAACCAATAGTGATCGAGTAGATGCAGAGTTACGAATTCAAACCGATCGGGCTGATACGGACGCCCTATAAAACACCCTCCGAGTGTCCCCGCCAGGGATATCATGGCCGAGGTGTTCAAGCGACAATCGAATTAAACGAAGAATTCGTCGATGGGCTTAAAGATCTGGAGGGGTTTTCTCACCTGATTCTTTGCTGGGTATTTCATAAGTCAGAGGGTTATAAGCTTCTGGCTTGTCCGCCCGATGAAACCGAAACGCATGGTGTTTTCGCCACCCGTTCGCCTAAGAGGCCAAACCCGATCGGGTTGACCGTGGTGAAGCTGTCAAAAATCGAAGGTTCGATTCTGTATATCGAGGATCCTGACATGGTCGACGGCACCCCGCTCTTGGATATCAAACCCTACCTGCTTCCACCCGATAGTTTAGGCGAAGTCAGACGTGGCTGGCTGGATTCAAGCAGGCACGGTTGATCTCACTCTTCGCGATTCATCTTATCCAGTTCAGCCAGGTTCTTTTTATCACCAATCAGGACCAGGGTATCGCCCTCCTCCAGCTTGGTATTGGCCGACGGATTGAA
>WJMC01000030.1 GCA_014728145.1 Candidatus Zixiibacteriota bacterium
CTCAAACAATATGCCGACAGGCTTCAGTTACGATTATTCAATTGGCAGTATAATCGAGAACGGCGGGGCATATTTTTTGACGATCTTCAATCCGTTGGTTGACCTGATCCGCGATCTGATTATGCCCGAGATCATACTCGAAATAGCCGGTTCTCCGATTTACATATTCTTGTTTGTAATAATGTTGGTTAATCTGCTCTGGTTTTCGTTCAATGCGGTTCGCAAGCCACAGGCTTATCGAATTCGAGTCAAAGCGGTTTTATGGGGGACCTGGTTTTTTTGGTTGCAATTTCACCTTATCTCTTTTTTGATGTGCGGGTGTATATGCGCTATGCCTATTTTGCGCAATTCGGACAGGCAGTAGCAATAGTTGCCCTGCTGATCAGCTTGTACGGCAAAGTGAAAAGAGTTTACCTGGGGAAAATCAAACCGCCGTCACCGGGAAGAAAATGAGTGCGCTTAAACCACTTTTTAGTTAAAAAAACCGGATAGAATTCCTATATTGTAAATAAGTAGATCACCACAATGGACCGGGGAGGACGTATGGGAAGTGTTTTATCTAAAACCAAAATAAACCGTATATCATTGATCCTGTTTACCGCAGTCATATTGACTGTGAATGTCGTCATGGCCGACGATGTGAAAGACGAGATGTTCCGCAGGGCCAATGAATTGATCGAGACCGCCACCAACCTGCAGGCGGAATTGTTTTCGCCGGAAAACTATGAAAAGGGAATGAAGCATTATCACATGGCACTCAAAGACTACGAGGAAGAGAAGAGCCTCAAAAAAATTCGCGAGAATTTGGAAGAAGCTGAGCTGTATCTGCAGGCAGCGGTGGATGCGTCCGGGAGGGTGCGTGACGCTCTCAGCGAACTGATTGTAGTACGCAATCAGGCCGAGAGGTTCAAGGCCAATGTCTATGCCTCCAAAGAATTCGAGAATGCTGAAAAGAAATTCAAGCAGGCCGCTCTCAGGATAGAGGATGGTAAATTCGGTAAGGCCCAGGATGATGCCAAGGAAGCTGAAGAAAAATACCGCCGGGCCGTAATCGAGATGCTCAAGGATTACTATCTCGATGATGCCGAAAAACGCCTGCGCGCAGTCAAGAAAGAGATCTTCAAGGATACCTACAAACAGGTCGAAAATAAGCTGGAAGATATCGAGGAATACCTGAAATATCAGTCCAAAGTCGATTTTGGTATCGAGGACATTTTTGTCGGTACCTACACCCGGATCAGTGACGCGCTAAAAATGGCTGACATCGAATATCCCGCGCTAGAGGTCGAGGGAGTGGAAATCGAGGTGGAAATGCCTGAATCGGAGGAGGCGGAAGTTATGGCTGAAACTCTCGAACCAGAAGAGAAAGTCGTGCCGGAGCAGGAGGAAATTCCTGATGAGCCGGAAACCGAATCGGTTCAGGATCTCGATGTTCCGGATTATCCCGACTGGGAGCCGACCGAGGTGATGAAAAAGATTGAGGGTATGGAAACCGAGATTTCGCGCTTGCTGTCACCCTCGACCCGTGAAAAAATCTCCGCTGCTGTACCGGATTTCGAAAGCAAATCGTTTGTGGCGGAAACACCCGAGGATATCTACGGCGCGGCCGTGGCGACTGCTCATGATCTCTTCGAACGCGACAGGCTGGGGACTATGGATTCCCGCAAGGGAGCGTTTCTGGTTTTGATCGATGCCACCCGGCAGGTCGACCAGGATCTTGTGCAGTTGACCGATGAGGTGGTCAAACTCGATAAATTGATCGCCCATGTTGCAGACAACCGGGAAGCGTTAAAAAAATATTACGAGTCCGCACCCGAAACTGAACCATTGGATGAAAAACAGCTCGCGAAATATGCCTATGATGTTGAGCAGAACTGGAATAAGACTGACAATCTCGGCCTGGAATACATCGAGACACCCGAGGTGAATCTGCGTGAGATGGATGAACTCGAAAAATCAGATCTGGCTTATGAACTCGAGAACCTGGAGATAGTAGAAAAACAGCTCTCGGAGATCAGGCATATCAACGGCATCAAACAGTCCACAGCATATGAGCGGAGAAGCCAGTACCTGCGTGCGCTGGAGTTGATCGCGGAAGAGATGAATAAATGATTTCGATTGGGTGTGTCAGGCCAGGCTGTCGAGTTTGGCCCTGAGAGGATTCAACTGAATCAGGCCGGCCACCTTGTCGACTGGCCGGTGGTTTTTGAAAAATACCAAAGTCGGCACGCTCATGACCTGGTAGTGGGTGGCCGACTGCGGATTGTCGTCGACATTGAGCTTGAATATATTGACTCGATCGGCATAATCCGGACCGACCTCGGAAAGCAAACCGCCCATGACATGGCAGGGTGAACACCTGTTCGAATAGAAATCCACGACCGCGGGTGTATCCGAGGCCAGCACCATCTGCTCGAAATTCTCATCGTTGATTTCAACCGGCTCGCCCGCTTTGGGGGTGCGTTTAAATAATTTGTCGAACAATCCCATTTTGCTATTAGTATTTCTGCTGTATTATGTGATTACCCGTCTTTGACTGTATCTTCGATTTTTTCAGTCTCTTTTTTCTCCATTGACTGAGGAGGAGCGGATGTGATCCGGAGCTTCATGTCCTCGGTCTGGATATCTTCGCGATCCCAGCTCAGCTCGATAGTGATTTTGTCCTTGCCTTTTTTCTGGGATGCTTCGACTTCCATTAACAGGTGCTGGTTTGGTTTCAAGCCGATATAATCATCGCCGTTTTGCAGGTAAAACCCGCCCGAGTTCAGACCAGCCACGAGGTCGTTCAAGAAATTAACCGCCCGGGCCGGTTCCACACGACCCTTAAAAGAGAGTTCCTTTTTGCTCATTATATTTCTCCCGCTCTACACAGAATTGAATTGTTTTCAGGTCAATGACAGGACCACTTCGATCAGCCGTTTTTCGTCGATAAGGGGGCGGCTGCTTTCGGTCACCAGCGGAGTGTCGATTACTTCAACACCCTGACGACGGATCTCTTCGAGGTCGAGTCCGCCGGGATAGTCCCCGTATTTTGAATCCACGATTACGAAATTCAGTAACTTCTCTGTGGAGACGTTATCGACGCTGTTTTGCTTTAGATATCTGATCAATGTCTCGACACAATCGGAGACAGTCATACCGAACTGCTCCGGGTCGATCCCCATATTGGGAATATAGATTTTAGGACAATGATTGTCAAGAATCGAATTAGTCACTCCCTCGGGAAGCAGGTTGGCTGTTACGCTCGAGTAGAAGCTTCCCACCGGGTAACAGATCAACTCTGCCATGGAGATCAAATCACGGATTTTCCTTCTGATTGGTGTTTTCGAGTTATGCAATCCGTCCAGATCATCAGTTAAAAACACGTTTTTGACTTTCGAGTTTATGGGTGGGACTTCCTTGCCGGTCAGGTTTTTCTGACCGCGGATTGTCTCGCCGTTTTCGAGTTCGGCCACGAGATGCAAAAACTGTCCGGTGATGGTGCGCACAATCCCGCGAGCGTCGACCAGCTTGGAAAACATAAATACAACCGGATCGATATGACGGTTGTTATTTAGATAACCGCCGGCCAGGATAAGGTTGCCGATACTTGCGCCTCTCAGGTCGAAGCTTTCCGGCATGGCATTATAGAAAAAACGAAGGTGCGCGCGGATAATCTTGCGCATCGGATCGGGAACATTGGCGACAAGCGGATCCCCGCCCTCGACCATCGACTTGAGCCTGTCTTTGAGTTCGGTCCGGGGCTGATCCTTTGGCAGACGGTATACGAACAGGTTGTAGATTTCCGGATGACCAGTGACACTGCGGTCGGCCAGGGCCATCAGGCGACTGCGCATATCGCCCACAGAGAGCATATTGAAAGCGTCGCGAAGTTTGGCCGAACTTCCACCCGAATCGAAAGGGGTTACGAGATGAATTGAGTTATGAGTGAATGTAGTCAGGATACGACTCAGTTTGTTTAACGCTGTTCCCCCGGAGAAAAACAGGATCCGCGGTCCCAGCTCCGGTGCGCGTTTGTAACGGGCCAGGCGCAGTTGGTCGGGGATAGTTATCGGGCGCGTGATTTTGAGCTGTGTAGCGGGAAGATCGTTTTTTGACGGCTTGGTCTCCATTTTTATCTCAGCTATCGCTTTTTAGATAGTCGAGACATTTGCGGGTGGCATGATCAAAGTCCACTCCGCCCGTAATCTCGACGATTCGAATCTCTTTCAGGAGTTCTATATATGCTGTTTCAGAAAAATCGTAATCATTTGGATCGCCGTCGGGTTCATAGAACAAACCGGGAGACTTCATTATCGCTGGCAGGAGGTCCCGGCGTTTGTCGATATCAACGGTATGTACATCGGCCGGACCGCCACCCAGTCTCCAGTTTAACACGACGAATGTGTTCAGTGGTGAATCGAGATCAAAACGGTCCTTACCGAAGACATCCTCGATGATCACGTCATGCTTCTGTTCCAGGTCCCACAACTCCTCCGAAGTCAGCGATACCAGCCTGCGCCGTTCTGCTCTTGATATAACCGGGAACAAGGTTTCGTTGTTGAGAATAGTGCCGGGGTTGACGCGCGGATGCTTGGCTACACCGTACATCAAGAGCTCACTGTTTTCGCGACGGATCATCAAGCGGTCATTGGAAACGAAGCGAAGCTTATGGCTCATCAGGTGCAGAGCTAAGGTGGATTTACCCATGCCTGAAAAACCGGCTATGGCCATGCCGTGTTTACCGTCAGCGACCGCGGAGGCATGGCATAACAGACAGCCACGGTTTAACAGCCACTGGATAAAGCGGTTGTTTATGAAGTTCACGACCTGGTTGACGTTCAGATCGCAGGGGCCGATGGCAAGGTTAATACTGCCGCCAAAAAGAAAAACCATCCCGGTCAGGCGTTTACGCACTATCCGGCCATCGCGCAAATCAACAAATTCCTCTTTGATCCTGGTTTTGCCTGGATCCGGTTGTTTTACGCTGAAGTCGAGATTGATACCTGGTGATTGGCTATAAACTGCATTTATCAGTATATCGTAATAGTTTTGATCGCATAAAAATGACCTGTAATAAGCCTTGAGGTTGTGATTGAGATTAGAATTGTTTGATTTTACCATGATCCTGCAACCGCCAAAATCGAGATTCAGGCTGTGTTCAAGTTCATACCTGGACAATATGCTCTCACTCAGTTCCGCGAGACTGGCTGTGGAGGTAATCATTTTGCGATCTCCTTGAGAACGTAATCGACATACAGGTCCGCGGCATTGATCTGCCTGGATTCCTGTAATCCTCGGAAACCTCCGAATGCCGAGACTTCAAAGACCACCGGACCATCATCGGTCTCAGCCACATCGACGCTGGTGAAGTCGAGATCGAACAATGCCTGTGCCCGCTGAGCCAGCTTGATTATGTCATCGTCGGGATCGTAGGGTTGATATTTGCCCCCGGCCCTGATAGTTGTATTCCAGGAGTCGCCGTTAGCCACCCGGGCATAGGTTCCAAGGTACTTGCCACCCAGAAAAATAAGACCCAGGTCTCGTCCCGGGAGATTGAGTTTCTTCTGGATGTAGTACAGCGAATTGCCGGCCTCGTGGAATTTCCCGACAGCCTCGACAGCCTCATCGGCCGAAACGACCATCATCCCGCGCGCCTTGGAGGTGTACAGAGGTTTAAGTACAGCAACACCAAATCTCTTGATGGCCTCTATTGCTTCTGTATCATCCTCGGTAATTACAGTCGGTGGAAGCGGAATATTTCCGAGACGCAGGGTGGTTGTGCAGCTTAAGCGGTCGATTGCTTTTTTTATGTTCTCCGGTTTCGAGAAAATCGGCACTCCCTGCTCGCTCAGATAGCGCAGAATCTCTAATCGGTCAAGGTTATAGGGATTGTAACTGGAGCCGATTTTTTTGACTACCAGGGCATCGAGATCTGACAAGTCGATATCATCGTGATAAACACGGCCCCGGCCGACATCGAAGCGGATTGATTGCATTTCTATCAGGCACCTGAAACCGGTGCGGTTTTCGATCGATTCCAGAAGCTTTCCGGTCGACCAGCCTTTATCGATTCCAATCACTCCGATTTTTTTCTCTGATTTCATGTCCATATGATTGTTTCGTGTTGTTCGTTGTGGTTAATATGTCAATGTTTCCCGTGGGAGTTTGAAATCTTCCCAGGGTTTGTGGTCATGGTCGAGAAGCTTTTCTATCAAGAAGATTGCCCGTAAATACATCGATTTGGCAAAATCTTCCTTCAATTCGAATCGTGTCGAACTGGTAAAGTTGCGGATCAGCCCCAAAGTCAGGCGGGCCTCGAAAGTGGGATCATCATTTTTCAGAGCGAAATCATGCGCGAAATTAAAAAACCTGTCGATCACATCGGTCAAGCGTTTGCGAATTGTCGGTTCAGTCAACGGGATCCTGAACGCGGAAACCATGAAAACCGAAACATCCTGGACATAATCCTGTTCGCATGAACGATGCAGGTCGATGAAGTGCAGATGGTCATTTTCTTTATTGAATATTACATTATCTATATTAAAATCACCGTGGATAAACACCCGAAACGGCGCGTACAACTGCTGATCTATCCCGGAGGCACGCATCAGAAGCTTGTCCAGTGATGGCGTCTCCAGGTTTCCAATCACTTTATCTTCGAAATCATACTCGGGATGTACTTTGCGAACGTCGTCGATCCGTTCCAGTAGCTGTTTGAATTGTTCGGCATTGACCGGGTCCGGTTTTTTTGTGCGGGTCCAGATATCATTCAGGGTTTCTATTATTGATGCGAGTGCGCGCTCGATTTCCTCATCGGAACCATAGAGGATCAGACTCTCTAAAGTGTCCCCGGAGAAATTTTCCAGAAGCAGAGAACCATTGTCTCCATGAACCTGGAACCCGAATATCCTCGGTGGCAGACCGGGCATGAGCTTTTGCCAGCGCTCGATGCTCTCTTTTTCATCCTGGAGTTTTTTCAGGCGCCCCTCTTTGAAAATAGCGGCGGTAGAAGCGCCGTCACCATTTTTGTTCATAACACGTGCGATTCGACATCCGGAACGCGTTTCCCAGATCGATTCGATCGAAAACTCGGAGATATGTCCCTTCATACGGGCTTCCTGGATGGATTCCTCGAGCGCTTCGTACTGGTCGATTTTTAGCTTTTCACCCACCGCGGCAGAGATGATCGCCTCGCCGATATTCAACAGGCAGTCTCCCATCCGCTCCAGGTAACGAAAGATAAATATTGCTGTCAGCAGGGATTCGACGTTTTGACCGCTCCGTAGTTCCTCGAGAATATCCTTGAAGACAGCCTTGTAGAGCTCATCCAGCTTGATCTCGCTGCGGCAGATCTTGATGCCGTTCTGGATGTCGCGTGCGAAGGTGGCATTGTAAACCAGCTCCATGGCATCGTTGATCTCCCAGAAGAAAGCCTCGAAGTTGTATCTCTTGATGAATGCTTTATTTTCAAAGTGATGTGTTTGCTGGACTATATTTACCGCGTAGTCCGCAATCCGTTCGAGATTTGACGTGATGGTGATGACCGATTTCATCAGGTTCACCATCTGTATATCGCGCTCGGTTACATAGAAGATCTGCGAAAAGCATTTGCTTTCAATGACGCTCTTGAGATTATCTATGTAATCGTCACGGGCTTCCATGTCTTCCTCGAGTACATCGCCAGAACCGTTCAGAACCTTGAGAGTGTTCTGGATCTGTGATTTGACCTCGAGGAGCAGAAACTGGAAATTTTCGTCGATTTCTTTGCGGTATGCCACTTTTGCCCTTAAGCGCCCTTACTATTCGGTTTTCTGTGATTCGATCACCAGCGGTTTGGAATCGATCTGCTTTTTTTCCTCGTCTTCCTCTTTCCAGCTGATTTTGACGGATAGCTTCATACGGCCATCCTTGCGCTTGGCCTTGAGATCGAGCTTGAGCATACCGGTAGGTTCAAGCACGATCGGGTTGCCGTTGTTTCCAAGAGCCAGCCTGCCCGAAGAGAAACCTTCAGCGAGAGCATTGATGTACTTCACGATAGTCTGGCTGTCCTGGAGCGACTCATGTTTGAATTCGTTGTTCTGTGACGTCATATATTTGCACCTCCGTGCGCCTCTATAAGGGGTGATCAATTCAATCTGTTTTTGTATTCCGCTATAACTCTTTTGCGGTTGATATTGGCCACAATCAGGTTTTTACGGATAGCGGGATCATCCCAGGCCGGCTGGTAACCGATCTGGCGGTTGGCTTTTTCGAAGTCCTGAAAACGCGGTTCTTTGGTTTTTTCGCCCATATGGCAGTCATCACCCATAAAGACCAGAAGCTGCCTCTCTGAGTTTTTACGGCGCTGATTCTGGCGATGAACGACCGTGATCAAAAATTCCGTGAACTCGCGTGACTGCGGATTCCAGACCTCGTAACCGTCGACATCGTAATCGGCCAGCAGAATCGGCCAGAACTGTTCCGGGTGAGGGATCACAATTCCGCCACCGAGAGCGCGGATTTCCTCGATGAATTCCTGGGTCTCATAGAAATGCTCGAGTGAAAAATTAGCTTTGACTATCTTTTTGACAGCCTTTAAAAATATCTGGGCGCGTTCGATGAAACGGTCGTCGCAATGGTCACGCAGGCCGTCGATAAAGTACTTCAGTATCTTGTTGCGCAACATCTCACGAGGGGTAATCGAAAAATTCTCCTCAATCAAACTTTTCACCTTGGCAACATTGATGCGCACGAAATTGACAATATCGTCATCTGCGCCCGTCTTTGCGGCGGCTTTCTGGAGGCGATCTTCATATTTTGGATCGAGAATCGTGTCGATGAATTCATATAACTGACCGTGCCGGTATTTAAACGTGTGAGCCAGCATATTTTTGAAAACGGTGGCTTCCTTGACTTGCGATTCCTCGAAATGGACCAGCAGTTGTACCTTGCGATTGAATCCCTTCGCGTAGCAGTCGATTTCCACCCCGGAGAAACCGTTCACGCTCAGCAGGTCGTTGTGCTGGGTCGGGATGATCAGCTCCTCTTTGCTGTTGGGGAAAGTGGCCCGGATGCGTTTGAAGATCAGGTCCATCGGTATAAATTCCGGATGCCAGTGTACCGCCAGGATGCTGTCCTGCTGGTAGAAGACCTCTGTCGGATTGACAATTCGCTCGATCTGCTCGGGGGACAAATCGGTCGAAACCACATTCTTATAGATCTGGCGATCGATATCAGTGATCTCTTCAGTCAGCTTTTCAGGAGCACGGCCATTATGCCCCACGGTTATATGTAACTTGCTCGTTTTCATAGTTTTCCTTCAAGGCAGAACAGATACAAAGTAAGTCACCGTCCCGCTTTTGTCAATAGCAGTAGACCTGGCATTCTACGGCCTTAATTTCTTTTTGGCCCCCTATTTTTATATGCTAAAACAGCTTAGCGTCAATGAGGAGTTAGTGGATTTAACACAATACTAACCTTACGCTAACAGTATCGACAGGCCCGACAACCACTTAAGTCTGTTTTTTACATTTATTTTAACAAAGCTAAACCGTTTCAGTTTCCTGAAATTAAAGTGATCAAATACCGGCCAGCTTTTCAACTTCGTTGACCTGCTCGGAAAACAGCTTGAGGGTCGCCTGTACCGGACCTGGCTGAGTCATATCCACACCGCAGTTTTTCAGTTGATTGATCGGATAGTCATTACCGCCAGAGGAAAGCAGTGTCAGGTATCTATCAACAATACCTTCTTCGCCGGAGTTGAATTTGTCCAGAATCGCCTGCGAAGCGGCGTATGAGGTCGCGTATTGATAAACATAGTAGGTGTAATAAAAATGCGGAATCCGCGACCATTTGTATTTCGAGTAATCATCCATGGTAACCGACGGTCCATAGTACTGCCTGGTCAGGTCATCCCACAGTTTGTTCAGGATATCCGGCGAGAGCGCGCCACCCTGTTCAACCAGCTCATGGATTTTGAGCTCGAAACGAGCGTAAAGTATCTGGTGGAAAAACGTACCGAGGGTGTTGTCAATATGCCGGTTGAGGAGGTAGAGCTTCTTTTTCGGGTCGTCGGATTTTTTCAGCAAATACTGCAACAGCAGGCCCTCGTTTAATGTCGATGCTACCTCGGCCACGAAGATAGTGTATTGAGCTTTCTGGTAGGGCTGGGTAGTATTCGAAAAATAGCTGTGCATACAGTGGCCCATCTCATGCGCCAGCGTAAACATGTTATTGACGGTATCGTTATAATTCATCAGTACCAGCGGATGGGTCGCATAGTTTGAAGCATTGTAAGCACCCGAGGCTTTACCTTCGGTTTCATAGACATCCACCCAGCGCTTTTCGAAAGCACTCTTCATATTGCTGACATAGTTTTCGCCCAATGGTTTGACAGCGGTGAGGACTTCTTCGATGGCATCCTCGTAATTAACCTCGTAGTTTTGATCGGGGAACAGCGGGCAGTAGACATCATAGGGATAGATCTTGTCGAGTTTCAGGATCCGCTTGCGGACATCCATCCATTTGTGCATACCGCTCAGGTCAGCCTCGGTAGTATCCAGAAGCGAGTGATAGACCGAGGTCGGGATATTATTGGCGTCGAGAGCGTTCTCGAGGCTGGAGGAATACTTGCGTGCACGGGAATAGAAGACATCCTTGTTGACTGCCGAAGCCAATGAAGCGGAAAGCGTGTTTATATGCTCTTCATAGGCGGTGTACATGCCCTCATGGGCATCACGGCGGACTCGCTGGTCGCTGGACTCCATGAACTTGGAGAAACGCTGTTTGGTGAGTTTGATCTCGTTGCCTTTTTCATCCTTAATGGACGGGTAGGTCATGTCGGCATCATTTAACATGGTGAAGACATTGGCCGCCCCGCGCGCCATCATGACCGACTGCGCCAGAAGTTCCTCGATCTCCGCCGAGCGGATATGTTCACGAGAGCGGATCAGGTCCTCGATATAGAAATCGTAGAGATCGGTCTTTTCGAACTCTGAAGCCATCTTCCTGAGTGTTTCATTATCGATCTGCAACAGTTCCGGTTCGACAAACGAGAAGGCGGCCTGTGCTTTCGAGACCAGCATCACCGCCCGCTCAGTCATCTCCTGGTAGCGGGAAACGCGGTGATCCAGATCGGCATTGCGTCGGGCATAGAAATGCAGTTTGTCGATGATTATCCAGAGGTCAGAACGGGTCGTCAGGCATTTGTAAAGCGTGTCCGCGGATTCGGACAGTTTGCCTGCGAACTGTCCCGCTTTTTCGATAAGCTCCTCGGCCTTTTTATAATCGGCTTCCCAGTCATCTTCGCTTTTATAGATATGGGTCAGGTCCCACTTGTATTTTTCCTCGATATCTTTTCTCTGGGGAATATCGCTGTTTTTCTTATCCGTCATTTTATGGTCCTTTCGTTTAAACAAATTATCCCGGAATAAACGAAATTCGGGCGGATTTTTCAAGTCAGATCGGGCGAAAATGACAGATTAGGGGATGCCCGGATATGACATTTGTTTAGAAGAGAGTGTAGATAAATGGTGCCAGGGCTGAACCCTGTGCCAGGACTAATACAGCTCCGAGGACGATCAAAAAGGTAATGATCGGCGCCAGCCACCATTTCTTACGGCTTCGTAAAAAGCCCCAGAGGTCTTTAAATACTGAAAATCCCGGCATATTACAATTCTCGCTTTACAGTTTAATTATCGGGCAATCGAGTCCCGCGCACAAGCGTTTTTTATCTAATTGCTTTCTCGTCTTCGGAATCTTCCCGCAACAGGTTGTTGTCATGTAAAAATTCTGCCAGAAGCTTTGCAGCGCGTTTCGAACCAGCGATATTGAAATGGCAGTCGTCGTAAAAGAATTCGAGCGATTTTGGCATATACTCCGGCAGATCGAAGAGCGGGAGATCATACTTTTCTGCGACTGATTTCATCACGAGGTTATATTCAGCCATCGCCCTGGCCATATCTTCTTCTTTATAGTGATGCCCGTTTTTATAGGTTATCCACTGCCAGTCGGTTACATCCGGGTCGATCCGGCTGTCCCAGGTGACCGCCTGGGTCATGAAAACCAGCTGGACAGCGTGACTTTCACATAATCCGACGATGCTTTCCAGGTTGCGTCGGTAGGGAGGCAGATCGAGTTTTGGGGGAGTATCCGAAATCGGGTAGGACTCTTTCAAAGCCACCAGCCCCTTGTAATTTGACTTGAACTCGATCGCCATCTGGATCTGCTCCGGTGTCGGGGCCGCGAAAATCGGCTGGAAAATATAATATAACCGTCTCGGCAGTTGAAATTCCGTCAGGAAATAGCGGGCCAGGTTGATGATATTCAGGTCGGGGTAGACATCGTAAACCGGCATGTGGATATAGTCTTTATCGTACTGGGCCGCAGTCAGGTCGTTTATCCCGGCAAAGATAATCACGAGGTCAGGCTCCAGATGGAGTATGCGATGGCTGAGCATGGCGATATGATCGTAGGATTTGTCACCCGATTTGCCGGCATTGTAGACTTTGACATTCAATGAGTCAGCATAGAACTCCCGCAACCTATCCTGCAACAGATGAGTGACCGCCAGGGTGTCATCCAAAAACAGGCATTCGGTCGTGCTTCCACCCACCATA
>WJMC01000031.1 GCA_014728145.1 Candidatus Zixiibacteriota bacterium
GCCGGCAAGCTGACCGTCGATGATGACGCTGACATCACCGGCAACCTCGATGTTGATGGAACAGCGAATATACAAGGTGATCTCACCTGCCAGGATGATATTGTTATGTCGTCAAGCAATACGGTTGATGGTGTTGATATCTCGGTTTTAAACAGCACCTTCGAAGCATTCCGCGACAGCTACCGCGAGCAGTTGTTTGTCCTGGCGGGAGTCTCCGATCATGAGACCAGCGGGGCCGCTCCGGATCCGATGAGGCTGATCGAGAGTTCGACTACCTACGTTCCCAAGATCTCGCTGATGTTTGAAAAGACCGACTACACCAACACGATTCGCGCGAAATTCCATGTCGAATACGGCAGCCTGGTCGGCTGGTATCAATTGACAGTCGACGGCGTCGGGTCAGATGAAATGTCGGTCGGATCGGCCGGCGGCGAGGGCTGGCATGAGCTGACCGTCGATATATCCGGTCAGGCCAACGGTCGCTACAAAATCACCTTCGATATGAAGGTGAATGCCGGGGGGACTGATAATTATGTCAGCGGTCTGAGGATGTACGCAACCTATGCTTAGGTGGGAAAGCGATGATTAAACTGCCCGATTACAGCCATATCATCTTCAAGAAAGGCGATCTCTATCGCCAGTTCAACCTGTTGAAGGATACCGTTCGAAAGATGGGAATCGAACTCAGCCATTACCTCTGGACGACGTATGCAGTTGAGCTGGTCATCACCTGTGTCCTGAGAAATAAAGACACAGGTTCTCAGCACAGTTGCTACGAGGCTTTCGATGCCCGGGCCAGGACTATGGCTGCGGAGATGATCGGAGCTGTCATCCTGTGGGGTAGAGACAGCTTTCCGAGATCTGATAAAATCAGGAGGGGAGACAGGCTGGTGCCGGCCCTGCCGATCATCGCCCACGGCGAAGGGCATAACTTCCATTTTCACTGTTCCCAGGACAGGGAGGTCTCATGAACCTGACAAAACTGGCAAAGAAGATAGTAAATATAGCGGCCGCGGCCAAAATAGTCTGGCCGGTGGTCAAGTCAATATATGAATCAATAACCAAAAAGGGGAATCCGATGGAAACCACAGTGTCGAAAAAAAGCCTGAATGCAATGACAGCGGACGAGCTTTTAGCCCAGGGAACAGAGCAGTTCGTCGCAGGAGCGATCATGACTGCTTCAGCAGTTAAGAAGGGTGGCCTCACGCGTGCCAAGGTAGAGGAGGTGATCGGCAAGCGTCTCGATGACCTCATAGGCAGCGAAAAAGATGCTTTGATAGGAACTTCCGAAACCGCCATCGTCCAGATCAAAACACCGTTCGGAGCTCTTATCGAACCGATTTCTGATGTCGCCATCGACCAGACAAAAGGATATCTGGCAGGGATATTTTTCTAAAGCATCTCAACATTTCTAAACAAAAAGGGGAAGATATGCTCTTCCCCTTTTGTTATCTGCATTAATTAAATCAGCAATCCGGAATATCGTCTCCGTCAGTATCACAGGGTGTGCCACCATTGCGGTATATGTAGTTGATATTATAGATAATAATTAGCAGGTTAACTGATCTGACATATCCAGTATCTCCGGAGATATTACAATTCCATTCCGGGTGGCCTTTGATCCAGACGTAGCGGTTCCCTTACCAGTTCCAGTCACTATCTACACAGATCGCTTTAGAATATGGTATCGGGGACGTTCTTAAATCAATGGTTCCGGTGGCTAATATCTAAATCGATATTATGATAGTAATATCATTTCTGCTTCTTTCGCAAATAGCTTATAAAGTCAGAATTTCTTCCTGCAGGATCATCCTGAATTGTGATGCAATGATCAACCCAGATAGCTTTACCACCCGCTGCGCAGATCCTGTGCGGATTACACAGGTGATTGGCTGTACCGCTTGCTATCAAAGAACTGATTTCTTCGTTCAACGTATTGAGATCGTCGGGATAAACTAAATCATTTAATTTGCAAATAGAAGAAACTGTTTGCTTTCCTTCATCTTCAATCAGATTTCCGATGTTTACTGAAATGTACTGAAGTGGTCGCTGGCCTTGATCATTCCAGATCAGTATTGCGCTCGATTTGTCAGCCATTATATCGAGCTTATTATTAATGTTTCGGTTCTTTTTCTCAAGATCATGTTCATAATTCTTCTGCCGGGTTATGTCGCGGTTGCTGCCTCGGTAACCGATGAAATTGCCAAACTCATTGAAAACAGAACGACAGCTGTGAGTAATCCAGCGCACTTTGCCATCTTTGCGAATTATGCGAATCTCAAGATTATCCTCGGCGAAAAGTGTCGAAGCGTTTTGTCTGTGCTGGTTATAGAGATTTCTGTCCGCGGGATGAATGATAGATTCAAAGAGACGGCTGTCCTGTTTGAATTCAGCCGCAGTGTAACCTGTAATCTTCTGGCAGACTGGAGAGCAGTAGTAGAAACGCCCCATGGGATTTAGCCAGAATTCCCAGTCAGTTGTATTTTTAGCGATAATTTCGAACTGATGTCTGAGTATATCCAGATCCATTTCGAGTCGTCCCGCCTTTTGATGGAAATAGTCGAAATCTCTGACCAGTGAATTGAGATGGATTGCAAACAGGGAAAATTCGTCATTCTGATCCGACTTTGCCTGGCAGATAAATTCTTTACGTAAGGCATCCACGATGATTTCTGTGAAGCTTTGCAGATGATTAAGACATCGCCGGCGATAGTTTTCAGAATCAGATTCAACAGAATCCTCGTTTCCAGTAAATTGGTCTGTGATCTTGTTCAAGCTTTTGTTCATTGTATCATTGAGCTGATTCATGGTATTATCTCGATTTCTTATCCATAGTGGATTTTTTCGATTATAAATTCACAATACGGGCTGCCTTCTTTGGCACATATCGTTTCAGTGATACTGTAGTTTTCTTCATGGTAATGATTAAATGACAATTCGATTATTCGTCGTACAAAATCACACATCAGGGTGGGTGATTTGTAGCGAATAATGATTTTGTGGCGCAGATTGGCAAACAAAGCGAACTTGTCGACTTCGGTTGTACTTGAAGATACTTCCAGGGTGCGATAGAGATGAATCAGGTTGGTAATGAAGTCGAAGGCGTCATTTGATTTTTTGAAAAAAGCGCCAAAATCTTCGATGATACGATCGAAAAAATACTCTGCAAATTTCCGTTCCAGTTCGTCTTTAGCCAGTCCTGTTTCTTCTATAGCGGCAAATATGAGAGCCTGCCATTTATAATCAGGGTAAGAGGTGTCATTTTTGATAATGGCATCATTATTAAGACTGGTCATTTCACTTATTTTGTCGGTAGTTGGTTGACCGGCAGTTTGAGTGATAAATTCCATAAATCGATTGACTATCCATCCCAGCATTGAGAATGCCTCCTTGCATTCGTGTTCAATTGAATCCTGTCATTAGATGATTGGCCGGAGAAGATTTTGGATTCATAATTAGTCTCCCTTTTGTTTCTTTAAAAGGTCGGGGAAAGGGTCAAAAGCGAGGACAAAAGCCCTTTCCCCGTGTGCCTGATTATTAGAAAGACGCATGCTATGCGTTTTGAGTTACCTTAAACTTGGCGACCATCGATTTCAGATCTTCCGCCTGACGGTTGAGTTGTTCGGCAGCCGATGCTGATTGTTCAGCTCCCGAGGCAGTTTCTCGGGTTATGGCGGAGACCGCTTCGATATTTTTGGAGATCTGCTCGGCTGCGGCAGACTGCTCTTCGGAGGCAGTGGCGATTTGCTGGATCATATCCATCACCTGCTGCGACATATTGACAATTTCGGTCAAGCTGTTGCCGGCTTTGTCAGCCAGATCGCGTCCTTGTCCGACTTCGTTCATTCCGGATTCCATAGCATTGACGGCTCCCGAGGTCTCCTCCTGAATACCTTTGATCATCTCGGTGATTTCACCTGTAGCTTTTCCGGTCCGTTCGGCCAGTTTACGGACTTCATCAGCTACAACCGCGAATCCACGTCCCTGTTCTCCGGCCCGGGCGGCTTCGATAGCAGCGTTTAAAGCCAAAAGGTTGGTCTGGTCGGCTATATCGTCGATAACACCGATAATTTCGCCGATCTGGTCAGCCGATTTGGCCAGTTGACCGATCGATCCGGATGATTCCCGGACAACCTGGTCTATTCGTTGCATACCTTCGATCGTATCCGAAACCAGCCTTCCTCCACTGGTGGCGGTATCGGCGGCTGTACGGGAAGCATCGGAAGCCTCACCGGCGTTTTTGGATGATTCGACGATCGTAGCGCTCATCT
Organism: Candidatus Zixiibacteriota bacterium; assembly: GCA_014728145.1. NCBI lineage: Bacteria > Pseudomonadati > Candidatus Zixiibacteriota > Candidatus Zixiibacteriota bacterium. Next base: position 4,272 of record WJMC01000031.1, read on the forward strand.
CTTCGATTGCGGTTGAAATCTGCGAAACCTGTGAGGTCTGATCCTGTGCGCCGCGAGACATCTGCTCCGAGGATGAGGCGACCTCACTAGCGGCTGACACTAGCTGAGATGCGTTGTCGTTCAACACAGTAACCATTTCGGTCAGGTTATTGATCATCGTCGCGAATGAATTACCGAGCACGTCATTTTCGGATTTCGGAGTAACCGATACGGTCAGGTCGTTTTCGGCGATACTCTGGGCGGCCGCCGAGAGTTCTTTCATATAGTCAATCAGTTTCCGGAATGATTGTGCCAGAAGCCCGATCTCATCTTTGGAATTCAATTCAATTGTATGATCGACATTGCCGACTGCGATATCGTCGGCAATCTGAGAAATCTCGCTGACCGGTTTGGAGATTCCGCGGGTTATGAAATAGGCGGCGCCGATACCGATAACTATCGCCACCAGAGAAATAACGATCATCATGGTGACAGTCTTGCTGATGGCGGCATGAAGCGATTGGGCCGACTCCTGGGATTGATTGGAAAAGTGATCTTTGACATCCGCCATGATGGCCTGGGTCTGGCCCACCGATGGCTCGGTTTTCTGTTCGTAGATCTGGTTGGCTTTTTCCTGCTTTTTGACCAGGTCTGCTATCCAGACATGAATCTGGTCGTAACTGTCAGAGAACTCATTTAATGCCGGAAGAAACTCACGGCTGTACAGATTCGAGGCGGTCGTGTAATCGCCGTTTTTCTGCAATCTAACGATTCTGGCGGCCACCTCATGTAAGCGGCGGTGAGGTTCCTCGAATTTCAGCAACATTTCAGCAGCGTCCTTGTCGTCGGTTTCATATGAGTAATACCAGGAACCGAAAGGGCACTTGTGCGGATCGAGCCCGCCACTGAAGACATCCTTGAAAAGCAATGAGTTTGACAGATCCTGAGCCCATTTCAGGTGTAGAACCCACTTGTCGGCCAGAATATCGGCCAATTTAGTATCGAAGTGACGATAGTGTGCTTTTATCTCCGAGGCGGATTCATGGAGATGTCGATGAGGCTCTTCGATTTCGTCCAGGAGACGGGCAATCTCCGGATCTTCAGCGCGCAGTCTTTTTGCCTCATCACCATACAGCCATTTGCCCAGGCCGCATTTATGAGGATCGGTCTCGACAGTTACCGTGGTAACTTCCTCATCCAGAAAAGTCATTTTCAGGTTGTTTAACCATTCCAGATGATCGACTTCTTTTTCGGTGAAAAAGAGCTGATTGCCGTTGGCATCTTCGGCCTGTTTAGTGAATTTACTGATCTGGGTGAAACTGTTGTAGTTGAAGATACTCGCAATTACAAGCAGTGCCAGCACCACCCCAAAACCGATATACAGTTTTTTGCCGATTTTGAGATCTTTCCAGGACATCCTTCCTCCTTTATTGCTTTTGAGCCAAATCCGCTGTGAGGATTGTGGCCGTTTTTGCCTCGGAATTCGATTTGAAGTCCGTTATCGCTTCTTTGATTTTCTGCAGTGTTTCTGTTTGTGATGATGATATAGCAATTGATTCTATATCAGATAGAATGACCCGATAATTATGGATTTTAGAAGTGATATCAATGCGGTTGATCTCAAAGCGGGATTGGATATCATCGGGAATCGAATCCAGCGATTTAAGGATCGTACCCAGTTGAGAATAAATTGAATCGTATTCTTTGCTCTTTATGAAACCAGCTATCGGTTCATAGTTTACCGGGTCAGAAGCTTTTAATTCGAGTTTATCCAGAATTGAATCGAGATACTCGAAATAAAAATTGAGATTGTAGAGAAATCGATCACACAGCTTTTGAAGATGATCATCGATTAAGCTATTGAGCGAATCGAGATGCTGTCTGGCTCCGGACAGGCCGAGCTGAACTTCGATTTTATTCTCATTATATTCAACATGAGAGCAGAGCAACTGCTTTTCTCGCTCAGAAACTGGATCATTTTCCTTCCAACGTCCCCAGGAATCGATATTCTCTTTCAAGTCAATATGTTTCTCTTTCATTAAAACCGCCTATTGTAAGATGATTCTATAAAGATGTGTCTGTTATAGTCGACTACAATGTTAACTATTCAGTTATTGTTTACTTTCTAAATTTCACATCGGTTAACTATCTGGAAACTTTATAGTATATATGATAATAATGCAGTTATACTGCACTTTCAGTATAGCTGTACATATCTATTTAATTGATTAACAACAGGATAAATGCTACGCTGTATTTGCAGTCAGACTACAAAAAACTCATTAATGATGTAAGAGTGTCAGGAATACTGTACGGAAATTATTAGTTTAGATTTTTGTGGTGGAGGGATGATGTACTCGTTTTTTCAGATGGCAAGCTGAGGATGAATTCCGTGCCCTTTGCTGGTTTGCTGTTGACGTTTATCTGGCCGCCATGATCGATCATGATACCATAGCTTATAGAGAGCCCCAGTCCAGTGCCCTTGCCGACTTCTTTGGTAGAGAAGAATGGCAAAAAGATTCGGTCGCGGACATGGGGTTCCATACCTGCGCCGTCATCTTTAAACCTGATAATGATCTGGTTTGAAGCGGATTCTGAGGTTATATACAGGTTGCCTCCTTCAGGCATGGCATCGACCGCGTTCATTATAATATTTAAGAATACCTGCTGCATCTGATTGGGCGAGATATTTATTTTCGGCAGACTCTCCGCCAGATCGAGATTAAGTTCGATTCTTTCCCGTTTCAGGAGGGTTGCGACGATCAACAGGATCTGTCCGATAACTTCGTTTATATCACATAGTTGCCTGGTCTCATCGCGTTGACGGGAGAATGTCAGCAGATGATTGACGATGACTTTGATCCGACGGCTAACAGTCAGCATCCAGCCGGCCATCTCCTTATTGCAACTTTCAGGTGCTTCGTTGAGTTCCTGAACCATACCGTAAAGTACTGTCAGTGGATTGTTGATCTCATGAGCCACCCCTGCTGCCAGTCGACCGACATTTAGCAGGCGGTCGGCCTGGATCAACTGTTTCTGGTTCTCTAGCTCCTTGCGACGCGACTCTACCAGGGAAGAGACATCGGTAGCGGTGCAGATTATACCTTCGTCGGGCTTGTGATGATTATAATAAGAGCAGGATAATTCGCACCAGACTTCTTTGCTGGAATCATTTTTGAGCTGTACCCTGCGTGTGTAGTAACCATCCTGATTCAGATTCTTCAATAGAGCTTTCCAAAAACGTTGAAATGAATATACGTTCAAACAGATATCTCCCGTCCAGGTTCCGATCAGAGGATGATTCGGTTTCAGGGCATGACCGCAGAGATTGTACATCTCCCGATTAGCCCAGCTGATTAATCCGTTTGAGTCGAGGATACAGAGCCCGTGGGGGAGACTGCTGAGAATTCCGCGATGCAGTTGTGACAGTTTTCGGTATTCTTGTTCTTCTTGTTTGCGTTGGCTGATATCTATCGCGGTGGCGGTGACATAACAAGATTTCTCGTATTCATCGAAAATACTGCAGACGTTCATCAGAGTCGGAAATTCGCGACCATTTTTGTGTTTGTGCCAGATTTCGACCGAGTTCGCATTTTTACCTCGTATGACCTGCCTGAGATGTTCCATGACGTTGATCATCTGCGTATCTGTATGGAAGATACTAATTGGCTTGCCGGTAACTTCTTCAGGTGTATAACCGTGAATCTGGGCGAAGCAGGGATTGGAATAGATCAACTGACCTTCAATATCGAATATCGCCATACCGTAGTTTGCGGTTTCGGCTACCGTTTTGAAGCGCATCAGTTCCGCTTCCATCTGTTTTCGCGCTGTGATATTCAAATTGACCGCGACGGTGCCGAGCGGAGTACCGTCGTCATCGTAAACTAAAGTGACCGAGCAGAGAATATTGAGCTTCTTCTTTCGAGCGGTGGATTGTTTTACTTCGCCTTTAAACGAACCGGTGTCAAACAGCTCCCATTCGGCATCTTCAAGTGACTTTTCTATGAATTCAGTGTAGATGATCTCATTGACATTTTTGCCGATCACCTCTTTTTCGCTGAAACCGTAGATTCTCTCGGCCCCCTTGTTCCAGCTGATGATATTGAAATCAATATCGGTGGAGATTACCGCTTCGGAGATATGTTCGATCACCCGGGTCTGATATTTGAGCTTCTGTTCGGCAAGTTTGCGTTCGGTTATGTTCCGGCTGATCTTGCCGATTGAAGTGATTTTGCCATGTGAATTTCTTATGGGATAGATTTCTTCATTGAACCACTGAATCTGGCCCTCGATTTCGGCTCTGTTTTCGACTTGGAGCCTTTTGCCGGTTGAAACCACTTGTTTGATCTGACCGATAAGTTTATCGGCAGTCTCGGAATCGAATAGATCACGGGGTGTTTTTCCGATAAAATCGGTGTCTTTACTCTTGTTTTCCGAGCAACCGTGGAAGTAGATTATCTTTCCTTGGCAATCATGTAATATGAACAGGCTATTGGAGTTTTCGATTATGTGCTGCAGCTGCTTGGTTTGGGCTTGTAGATCTTTCCTGACGCGTTTGTCTTCGGTGATATCCAGAATCGCGCCGATCACACCTGCAATATTTCCCTCACAGTTGTAGCGGGGTGAAACCGAACAGAGCAGGGTTTTATGGATGCCGCTTTCGGTGACGATATCGAGCTCGTAGCGATTGGAGAGACCGCGTTTGCGCTTGGCGATCTGGGCATTGGTTTTTTCGAGCTGATCTTCCGGAACAAAATCGAAGAAGTTGCGTCCTATCAATTTTTCCGGTGAGTTGTATTCAAAGATATGGGCGAAAGCCGGATTGCAATAATCGATTACGTAGTTTTCATCGAGCGAACCGAGACCCTCCACGATCGTATCGAAGACTTCCTGAGAACGTTTCTCAGATCTTCTGAGACGATTCTCCATCTCTTTGATCGGAGTGATATCGATCGTCATACCTGCTAAGGCTGTTCTTGTATCGTTGGCATCGCGTACCGTGAATCCCCGACTCCAGAGCCAGCGAGTTTGACCATCCGGTTTTATAATCCGGTATTCGAAATGATCCTGATCGCCCCTGCCGTTTTGAAATTGTCGTGTCACTGAATCACGATCATCGGGATGGATGAATTCGAGTATATATTGTGTGTTTTCGTAGAGTCTCTGGGAGGGAAACCCACAGATACGGTCGAAATTAGGATCGATATAATAAAGTGTCTTAAAATCCAGCGAGATAATCCAGAAGAACTCATCCAGTTTGCTGTCGAGTTGTTCGGTGAATTGACCATCGAAATGAGTCTGTCGCCTGTTCTTTGAGAGACGGGATTTCAGGACCAGGGGCAGCGATACAGCTATTGAAAAAAGGGAAACATCTGAAGTAATACCAAATAAAAAGGGGATCTGTTCAGAGATGTGTTTAACTGCCATAAGGATCAGAATTGTGACTGATAAAACAAAAAACAGCTCACATAGAACACTTTTGTCTCCGTCGTGGGTGTTCAGGACAGTACCCCTTGTTTCATTTTAAGACCTGAGTTTACTTTCTGAACAATTTAATCGACACAGGCAATCAATCTCTTAACCTGAGATTTTTGATATAACCACCCTAACTATCACGCATAAAGCTGCTTAACGCTCTTGAGATATAACCAATAGATCAATTGATGATAGACAAAGAGATGTTACAGGTCCTTGAAGAATTCTTCGAGAGGAGTATTGAGCGTGGCAGATAGCCGGGCCAGTGTCGCCACTGAGGGGGTAGTCTGGGCATGTTCGATCTGATAGATCAAACTGGTGGAGAGACCGGTTCGGTTGGCCAATATCCTTAGACTTAGCTTGTATTCGCCTCGTTTTTTCTTAACTATCTCGGCGATTTGCTTGGTGGCAAGTTGATTTAAATCGGATTTGAGGCCGTACTTTACAACCGCAGCATCCAAAACTCGTAGAAGCTGGTTAGTTTCGAACGGTTTGGTCAGAAAATCGTAACATTCGTTTTTAAAAGATTCCCGTGCATGTTCGAAAGACGGGTAACCGGACAGGATGATCACGCAGATGTCTTTGTCGAATTGCCGGATCTGTTTGAGAAGCTCTAGCCCATCCAGTTTAGGCATGACGATATCAAGAAGGATTATCTGGAAACTCTGCTTCTTCAATATAGGAAGGGCTTGTTCCGGATCATTGACCGAAACTACCTGAAAATTATGCTCGACTAATAAATGTTTCAGAAACTGACAAACATCCGGATCGTCATCGATCACTAACACATTAATCTGACGATTGGAAATATTTTTAATCATAAGAGTCTTAAGTTATGTTTTCGGTGCTTTCTCGAAGTGTATACAAAACACATCTTTTTAATATCAGGCTTCTGTATAATATCCAAAACATTGACATTAGAATAGCTTAACGGAGCCTATCATACTCGTACCCTGCACTTATCCGTGAGAGTAAAACCTTCGAAGATTGCAAGTGCATCTCTTCTTTATTCGTCCCCGGCCAGAACTGGGCCATGATGTGATGCAATATTCCCAATTCATATTTCTCGTCTATCTGGAACGCCAGGCTGAACGCTACTTTTGCATGTTCGTAGGCCAGCGCAGACTCATTGCTGTTTAGATAGGCTTCGGCCAGCAATCGCTTGATCTGCACTATGGCGGCATTCAGCGGAGGATCAGTTTCAGCTATCTTTAATCCTTTGGTCAGCTCAGGAATCGGATCCTTACCGGACAGCATCTGAATCCAGCCTTTGTATTCATGATAGATCGCCTGCTCGAGACGGTATTCGATGATCGCATCCGGATCGACTGCCTGCATGATATTTAAACCTCGATCGATATCACCGTCGAGAGAATACGCCAGGGCGGTCGACATCTGAGATCGGGCGTAGTTCAGTGGATCGCTGTACTTGCCCCTTTGGCTGTTCACCTTTTCCAAAAGCTCGATCGCTTCCTGGAAATCACCCAGCTTGATCTTTACCCTTGCCAGGTTTGCCTGGGCAGACAATGTATACTCATGCTTTTGGTCAAACTTGATCGCTTTCCGGAGGTAGTGGCCACACTTCTCGTATTCGCCGAGGTAGTAGTGGACCTTGGCCAGGCCGTCGTACACGCGGACATAGTTATACTGATCGACCTGGTCATCTGATTTCAGCATATCCAGCAGGCGGGCATAGGCACTAAGAGCCATCTTGGAATCACGAGAACAGTTATAGATATCCCGAATAAGATCGAAGATCTTCTTAAACGGTATAACTGACGATGTTTGCAGGCTTTCGAGATACTGACTTAGGCTATTTTCCAGCCCCTTTAACCCTAAATCTTGATCTCGCTCCGCGCGATCTTTGAGTTGTTCATCGGGTTCAGGTACGAATAACTGTTTTATAAAACCGAGTAAATTGAAAGTTGTCGAGTTATCTGAACTGCTGTTGTCACCGGTTCCGCTCTCTTCCGGATTGGGAGATTTACTCTTGGCGTCCTCCCAGGGATCGTCATCACCGCCCGGGCGATCAGTGGGCTTGTTGTTTTCGACGGTATAATAGCCGCTGTAGTCTTTGGCGTTGATGCTGGCAGCAGATACCAGAAGCAGGCAAAGACAGAAGATAATAATTGACTTTTTCATTTGACCCTCCTGAACAAAATGTATATATTATAAACGTCAGAGTCAAGGAAAAAGACCTCTCAAACTTCACGGATTGAACCCCAAATTTAAGCGAAAACTCTTCCTTTAATTTGTGCCTAATTTGTGCCTAAAAATAGTGAAATAGCGTGTAAATACACGAAGACAGGAACATCGGGGTGGAAAGCGTAAGTCATTATGTGATTATCTCTTACGGCATATTTTGTTGCAACTCAAAAAGTTGAAAAAAGGCCTCCAGAGGATTCCGGGGTTCAAGTCCCTGCACCGCTATTTTTTATGCTGGCCTGAAGTAATCTTACCCAATGTAATCTTACAGCAGAAGCATCATGAAAGATCGGTTTGCGCTGTAGAAATTAAAGATCAAGTGTGACCTGAATGATGAATCCAAGACGATTTCTGCCGGTGAGTGTGAATTAA
>WJMC01000032.1 GCA_014728145.1 Candidatus Zixiibacteriota bacterium
ACCGCGGTGGCTGTGGTAAAGATGTTCTACTGGGAAACGGCGGAAGGTAACCTCGCTTCAGCGATTGCGAAATATGTCGAGGATGGCGAGCAGATTGTTGAGGATTTGAAAAATACCGGTCGCCTCGAACAATTGGCGCAGGTCACCAGTTCATTCAATTATGAAATCACTAACGACGAAAAGATGGACGACGATCAGGTGATTGTTACAGTTCAGATTCACTCCGGGGAAGGGGTGGAAGATGCAGATCATACTGTACGCCTGGTTGACGGCAAATGGGTGCTTGATAATGGTTTTATAAAGTGACCGTGCTATCATAGAACCGCTTGAATCTAAGATAAATAGTTTAGTGTATAGGATTTTAAAGCCGTCTTGTTTTAAGACGGCTTTTTATATTTGCCGGTTTTCCGCTTTTTTGTGTTGAATATTCTAATCAGACTGTTAACTTGTGTGTATCAGTAAGAAATACACCTCATGCGATATCGTTTTTCCGAAGGAGGATCCATCTTGCAGTTTACCATTAGAATGCTGATAACCTGCCTGTTTTTGATGACTGCTCTTGTGACGGCTCAACAGGACAGCCATAAACCACAGGCGATCAAACAATACAAGAAAGTCGTTGTAGATTATTATTCTGACAGCACGCTCAAGAAGTATCAGACCGTAGTGGTCGATGATGATGGCGACCTGGTAGAAGAGGGGCGTTTCGTGGAATGGTATCCCTCAGGTAAACGTAAGCGTTCGGGCTTTATAAAAGACGGCAAACTGGACAGCCTGGTTGTTGAGTACCGCGAAGATATGACCCGCAAATCTGAAATCCTGTATCGTGACGGCAAAGAAATAGAAGAGACGATTTACGGTAAACGCGGACTTTACTCTGTGGATAACAAGGAGGAACAATCCGTATTGACCCGCGTCGACAGGTTCGTTTTCCCCGATGGTCGCCAGGTGGTCAAGGAGGGTTACGATCGCAAGGCGGGTGTTTTCATCAACCATGGCAAGTCGGCTGTCTATTATTATGTCGACGGCCCGGTGATCGAGGAGGGCAGTTTCCGTCATGGCCGGATGCATGGCCTGATTACCAACTGGCGCGAGGATGGTAGCAAGGCTTACGAGGGTATTTTTAAGGAACACTGGATGGAAGACCTCTGGCTTTATTTTGATACTACCGAGATGCTGGAAAAAGAAGTGATCTTCAACAAAAGCAAGGAAAGCTCTATCCTGTTTTTTGAGATCGTGGAGGACAGCCTGGTGAAATCGGAGTGATGATGGAACTGGTGAACGAAATCCTGTCCAATGAGTGGTTTCTGGCCGGAAGCATTATCCTGGCCGCCCTGGTGTTCGGGATCATATTTGAGATCATGGTCATCCGCACACTCCGCAGGCTGGCCAAGAACACGCAATGGGAATGGGATGACGTCCTGATTCATGCCTTTAAACGTATCTTTGTAATCCTGTTCATTATCGGCGGTATCTACTTCTCGACATTGTATGTCGATATGCAGGATAAATACCGCGAGATCCTGAACAAGTCGATCGTGGCGCTGTTGATTTTTGCGCTGACGATGATTCTGGCACGGGTACTGGCTGGTTTTATCCAGCTTTACTCACGCAAGAGCACATCCGGATTACCCTCGACTACACTGCTGTCAAATATCGCCGCTCTGCTGGTGATCATCACCGGCGCGATAATTATCCTGCAGAACCTGGGTGTGTCGATTACTCCATTGATAACCGCGCTGGGCGTCGGATCACTCGCAGTAGCTCTCGCTCTTCAGGACACATTGTCGAACCTGTTTGCAGGATTTCAGATCATAGTCAACAAGCAGATCCGGCCCGGGGATTTTATTCAGCTCGATACCGGCGAGGAAGGCTATGTGACCGATGTCAAGTGGCGCAACACCACTATTCGGTCGTTGCGGTCGACGCGGGTATTTATCGTTCCAAACAGTAAAGTCTCCTCGGCGATCGTGACAAATTACAACCTTCCCCGTGAACTTGTCTGGTATCGGGTCTATGTCGGTGTGGCCTACGACTCCGACCTGGATCAGGTCGAGAAAGCCACCAGAGAAGTAGCCACTGAGGCAGTTAGCGCAATGTACCCCGATAATTTCCCCCACAAACCTGTCGTTCGCTTTCGTGAATTCGGCGATTCGAGCATAAATTTATCTTGTCGCTTGCCAGTCCGCAGGTATTTGGATATATTTAAGCTGAGAAGCGAATTTATCAAACGCTTGCATAAACGCTACAACCAGGAAGGCATAGAGATTCCATTTCCTATCCGCACTGTATATATGCGGAATACGGATGAAAGCCAGAATGGTGTAGAAGACTAATTTCCTGTTTCAGGAGTCGATTGATTGGCCCTGCCGCACAGTATCAATGAGATCGACACTCCTGCTCTTCTATTTGAGACCAAGATCATTCAGGATAATATCCTGAGGATGCAGGAGTATGCCCGTCGCCATGGAGTTGCCCTAAGGCCCCATGTGAAGGCACATAAATGTGGCCTGCTGGCCCGTATGCAGATCGATGCCGGCGCGGTCGGGATCTCGGTTGCCAAACTCTCGGAAGCCGAGAAGATGGCTTCCCTCGGGTTTACTAATATCCAGATAGCCAACCAGATCGTCGGTCAAATCAAAGTAGACAGGTTGCTGAATCTGGCAGAAAAAGTAACCGTTACTGTGGCCGTCGATTCGAAGCCCAACCTGTTTGAATTATCACGGGCATTTTACGCCAGGCAGATGAATCTGGGCCTGTTCATTGAAATCGATGTGGGCTTGAAACGGGCTGGTCTCTCCCGGACTGAAGAGGTCATCGATTTAGCCGGGTTGATTCATGAAAACAGTGGAGTTGAACTGGAGGGGATACTCTCCCATGCCGGACGCGCTTATTCAGCTACAAATCGTTCCGAGTTGGCAATGATTGCCGAAGAGGAGGGGTACTTTATGGTCGATCTGGCCGATCGCTTGCAAGCCGGAGGTTGCGAAATCAGGCAGGTCTCGGTCGGTTCTACACCAACCATACGGTATTCCGGGAAAATCAAAGGCATTACCGAGATCCGCCCTGGTAACTATATATTTAACGATATGATGCAGGTCTCTCTGGGAACCTGTGTGCAATCCCAATGCGCCTTGACTGTTCTGTCCTCGGTAACCAGTATTAAACCGGATCAGAGGGCTGTTATCGATGCCGGAAGCAAGGCTCTCTCGCTGGAACAGGGGGTTCATGGGAACCAGTTGCTTTCGGGCTACGGTTATATTCCCGGGCTGGATTCAAAAGTAGTCCGGGTGTCTGAGGAGCATGGAATCATCACGCACAACATAGATACGCTCAAGTTGACCCAAAAAGTACGCATTATACCGAACCATGCCTGCCCGGTGGCTAATCTGTTTGATAAGGCTTATCTTGTTGATGGCGATGAGGTTATCGATCAGATAAGGATTGATGCCAGAGGCTGTATGACCTGATAAGAGATTTTCTTCAACTACTGCTAACTTCCAAAATGATTAAACCCTTGACAAAGATAATTTGAATCTGATATTACCATGTTTGTATAAAAAACTGAGACCGTTTTCGTATTTATATTGTTATATTGATATTATGGATTTGAGTAACAAACCCGGCCCGACGGTCGAAAGAAAAAATCAACACCTTCGGATCGTAATCGAGGAGGATGTCGAATATCGCTGTTCGACCCTGCTCGAGGATCTGAATTTACTGCATAACGCCCTGCCTGAACTTGATTTTGATCAAATTGATTTGAAGACCACCTTTTTCGGCAAACAGTTGAGAGCTCCGCTGATGATCACCAGTATGACAGGTGGAGCGGAGTTTGCGGAAAAGATGAACCATGGATTGGCCGAGGTCGCCCAGCTTCAGGGGATAGCGTTTGCAGTAGGCAGTCAGCGGGTGATGCTTCATCATCCCGAGGTGACGGCACATTTTGCGGTTCGCGAGTCGATTCCCGACGGTGTGCTTCTGGGCAATATCGGGGCTGTACAGCTCGAGGAGTACCCGCTTGCGACCATAAGCGGGCTGGTGGACCAGATCGAGGCCGACGGTATCTGTGTTCATCTCAATCCGGCCCAGGAGATGATGCAGCGCGAGGGGCATAGAAACTTCAATGGTCTTTTGGAGGATATCGCCCGCCTCAACGATCACCTGCAGGGCAGAGTTCTGGTCAAGGAGACCGGTTCGGGGATGTCTCCGGAGGTTATCAGACGGCTGGCTAAACTTGGCGTAAACTATATTGATATTGCCGGAGCAGGGGGGACTTCCTGGACTAAGGTAGAATCGTTCCGGGCTAACCACAGTCTTTTGCGGACCGCAGGCAACACTTATGCCGAATGGGGGGTGCCGACGGCTGTCAGCCTGGTTGCCGGACGCAGGTTGCTTTCCGATGATACCTGCCTGATCGGTTCGGGCGGTATCAGAAATGGTCTCGACTGCGCAAAAGCGATTGCTGCTGGAGCGGATATAGTCGGCTTTGCCCGGCCGATCCTGCTTGGTTTTATTGAGAACGGGGTGGAGGGCGCAAGTAAATTAATAGAACAGTATGTATATGAACTTAAAACCGCCATGCTCTTGAGCCGTGCCGAAAGTGTCCCGGCGTTACAAGATGCCCGGCGAATCTATACAGGAAATCTTCTCACCTGGCTGACACAGCTGGGGTTAATCGAGGGAGAAAACAGCAAATCATGAAGAAAATTCAGATCGTCAGAGATACAACCCGCAAGCTCAATGAGCTGAAGTCATCGCGGATCCCCGGTTTCTACAAGTTGCCGGTCGAACAGCGTCTGGCTTTTCTGGCGCGAACTTTTAACCTCACCGATCGACAGGTCGAGATGCTCCGTAATGGCGATGCCCTGCGGGTCGAAAACGCGGTCAACATGGTCGAAAACGCGATCGGAGTGTTCGGTGTACCGCTCGGGCTGGGTCTCAATTTTTTAGTTGATGGGCGCGATCACCTGGTGCCGATGGCTGTCGAGGAAGCCTCGATTATCGCGGCCGCTTCCAAGGCCGCCATGCTGATTCGCAAGGGGGGTGGATTCACGACATCGATCGACGACCCGGTCATGATCGGACAGGTGCAGGTTCTGGATCTGGAGGATTTAAATCTTGCTGAAAAAGCGTTACTCGAGAATAAGGCAGTGATTCTGGAAGCCGCCAACAGCGTGTCCTCGCGTATGTGCCGGCGTGGAGGCGGGGTCTTTGATTTTGAGATCCGCAGGCTTCCCGGTGATGACGAGATCGGACCGATGCTGGTCATCCATCTGCTATACAATGTCTGTGAGGCGATGGGAGCCAATGCCGTCAACTATGCTTGCGAGGCGGTCGGACCGGTCGTTGAGGATATCACCGGCGGTCGAGTCAACCTCAGGATTCTTTCTAATCTTGCAGATCGAAGGCTGGCCCGTGCCAGCTTCAGCTTGCCGGTAAGACATCTCGAATTTAAAAATTTCAGCGGGCAGGAAGTCGCCCGCAGGATGGTCGAGGCCAGTAAATTTGCCAGCCTCGATCCCTACCGCGCGGCCACCCACAACAAGGGCATCTTCAACGGCATCTGTGCCGCCGCCCTGGCATTGGGACAGGACTGGCGCGCGATTGAAGCCGGTGGTCATGCCTACGCCGCTAAAAACGGCGTGTACAGTTCATTGACTGATTATCACTATGCCGATGGCAACCTGTATGGCAGTATCGAACTCCCGCTCCAGGTCGGATGGGTCGGTGGTGCTGTCAACTCTCACCCGGGTGTCAAGCTTTTGCGTACGATCAGCGGGGTCAAGAATTCCCGTCAACTGGCCGGTCTTTTGGCGGCTGTCGGTTTGGGACAGAATTTCACCGCCTGCCTGGCGCTTGCGACCGAGGGGGTCCAGCGCGGTCACATGGCACTGCATGCGCGCAGTATTGCCATATCGGTAGGGGTACCAGCTGACAAGATCGAAAAAGTCAGCCAGGAGATGATCGCCCGTGGCCAGGTCAAAGTCGCTATGGCCGAGGAAATCTACAGCAGGATACGCCAGAGTGAAAAACTTCAATCTTCATCCGATGAACTTCCGGTGACCGCCTATGCCCCGGGCAAGATCGTGCTGTTCGGTGAACATGCCACCGTATACAATTATCCCGGCATAACCTCGACAATTGATATCGGCCTGAGGGTCAAGATCAGCCGTGACCCGGATGGACCACGATTTATATACCCGCATTTCCGGCAGGCCTTTCCGATCTCGGAAGCGGAAAGTGATATCCGCCTGTTCTCAAAGGCTGTCGACTATGCACTCGAACTCTATGACCTGCAGAATGAACCGATCGCGGTGCAGATCGAATCCGACCTGATACCCGGTATGGGGCTGGGGTCATCGGCGGCTTTCTCGGTCGCTCTTTGCAACGCGCTCCGGAAATACAAACATCAGACCCAGAAACGACGCTGGGATTCCGGCGTATTTGGCGACGCCCAGAAACTGGAGGCAATATTTCATGGCAACCCGAGCGGGATGGATGCCGCCACGGTGCTGTCCGAGGGCGTGCTCTGGTTCCGCAAGGGACCGCCCCGCGAGATCCTTCCGATTCGTGTGCCGACCACTGTCTCCGGGCTGGTATGTATCGTCGAACCGGGTGCCAGAACGATCGAACTGGTGAGTCATGTCAAAGAAGAACGCTGTAAAAACCCTGAGAAGATCGATGCGCTCCTGGAAGATATCGGCAACCTCACAGTCGATGCCGGAATTGCTTTGGGGACTGGTGATCTGACCGAAGCGGGACGGCTGATGTTTCAGAATCATGAGCTATTGGCAAAGCTTGGTGTCTCCACCGACGCTCTCGATAATGCGGTCGAAGAACTATTGGAACTGGATGTCCTCGGCGCCAAACTCACCGGCGGTGGTGGTGGCGGGGCGGTTATTGCCCTGGTTGAACCGGAACAACAGTACGATTTACTGGAAAAACTGGCTGACAGATTTCCGATGGTGTTCCCATTCCAGTTAGGGGGGCAGTAATGATTCATCGAGTCAAAGCCCGTGCTTTTGCGAATATCGCTTTATCAAAATACTGGGGAAAAGCTTCCGGTACAGAGAATCGTCCGGCTACACCCTCTATTTCAATCGCCCTGGCAGGTTTAGTGACCGAGACTGTCGTGGCCAAGAACACCAAAAACAGCGACAGTTTTACTCTCAACGGCCGTCGACCTCAAAAACATGAAGTACAGCGAATGCGTGATTTTCTGGATTTGTGGCGGAAGCGTGGCCTGATCCGGGGGCACTATCGTGTCTCCACCGACAACGACTTTCCCACAGCTTCAGGGCTGGCTTCCAGCTCATCCGGTTTTGCGGCGCTGGCTATGGCGCTGTCCGGTATCTCAGAGAAGAATCTGTCAGTAGCCGAATTGTCACGACTGGCGCGGATGGGAAGCGGATCTGCCGCCCGTTCGATCGTGGGCGGGGTGGCCCGTATGCCCGTGTCAAAAAATCCAGATGCGCAGGAAATTGTTTCTGCCGATGATATCGACTGGGGCATGGTCATAGTCGAGGTCGAAGCTCCCGAAAAATCAATCTCCTCGCGCGAGGGTATGCAGTTATGCGCAGAAACATCACCATATTATAAAGAGTGGCTGAAACAGGCCAAACTCGATTATCGTGCTCTCGAAAGTGCAATAATCCGGCGCGACCTGGAGGAGGTCGGTAAATTGACCGAAGCCAACGCTATGGCGATGCATGCCTGCATGGTTGCTTCACGCCCGTCGCTTTTATACTTTAACGATGTCAGCCTGAGGGTGATACAGGAAGTTATCCGCTGGCGCAAAAAGGGTCTTCAGGTCTACTTTACCATGGATGCCGGTCCTCATCTGGCACTTCTCAGCAAAACCAGCAATCTGAAGAAAATCGCAAACCGTGCCGCTAAAATCAAAGGCGTTTTTTCGGCCCAGCCCAGCCTTCCGGGTGGACCGGCGGTTATCCTGGAAAAGTCATGATAAACTTAAAAATCCCCGCTAAGGTTATGCTCTCCGGTGAATACGCCGTTCTCTACGGTGGCACCGCGGCGATGATGCCTGTACCGCGTCAACTTGTCGTGTCCGAAACTACAGAGAAGCAACAGAAAAACTATTCCCCGGTAGTCGAGACAGCCTTGAGTTGCGAGATCGAGGAACTCAAGCGGTTTGAGGATGAGCACGGGAAACCGCAACTGAAATTTGATGACAGCCGGTTTTTTCATATTGATACCGAGGGCAACCGGCTCAAGCTGGGGTTAGGATTGTCAGCGGCCGAAGCTGTCGGTGTGATCGCGCTCAGGTTTTTACGGGCTGGATTCAAACATGAGGACGCGATAGGAAATATCGCCATGTATTCAGCCCTGGCACATTCTCATGCACAGGAGGGCAGTGGAAGCGGTGCGGATGTGGCCGCCTGCGCATTTGAGCTTCCGCTTCTGTTTCGGCGGACTGACAGGGAGATCGATGTCGATATCAGGGAATTCCCTGATATTCCGCTAGCTTTGTATTATACCGGAAGGCCGGCTGACACACGCAAGCTTGTCGCGGAATTCAGCCACCTTATCGACCACGAGGGTATTACTGCTTCCGGACCTATGGCAAAACTGGTCGAACTCAGCCATAAGCTGTCTCAAGCATGGTTTCAACAGGATCGGGATCGGCTGTTTGAATATATGGATTCATATCTCGATATCCTTCGGACCATGGCGATTCGAGCACGGATGCGATATTATCTAGAAATCCATGAAGAGATTAGCAACTGGGCTGTAAAACATGGCGGGCGCGCCAAGCCGACCGGCGCCGGCGGGGGCGATATGATCCTGCTGGTCGGTGATCTGCCCCTCGATCAGCTCGATGGACTGGTTATCAGACTTAATTGATTTTAGCATCTTTTTTATAGTCAATTTACTTCCGAATCTACCGATACTCTTTACAGGAACGAGATTTACTGTTTATAGCTGGCAGGATGGTATTCAGCTGGTATATGAAATCATTGTATATGAATTAAGAGCTTTAATATAATTGCTAAGATTTTGGGGATTAGTGCCGAAATTTAGTTTAGATAACCTTAGTAAAATGGGGAATTAAATTGGTTTCAATAATTGGACTCATCATTGTCGCGGCCGGTGTAATCGGCGGTTTTATGGCAGAAGGGGGCAAACTTCTGACACTGTATCAGCCGGCTGAGTTCATTATTATCGGCGGGGCGATGATTGGATCGCTTTTAGCGGCGACCTCTCTCAGTAACCTCAAGAAAATGATCGCTCAGCTCTCTGACGTGATCACACCGGGAATGTCTAAGGAAGATTACCTGGATGTCATGGTCATGATGTTCGAGCTGTTTAATGTCGCCAGGAAAGACGGCCTGATTGCGCTTGAAAAACATGTCGAGAACCCGGAAAGCAGTTCTGTCTTTAAGAGGTATCCCAAGTTTGAATCGAACCATCACGCGGTGGCGTTTCTGTGTGATACGTTGCGTATGGTGATCACAGGTACCGCGCAAACCCATGAGCTGGAAAGTCTTATGGATACAGACATTGAGTCCCACCATGAAGAACTGGAACGCGCCCCCACGATTATTACCAAAGTGGGCGATGCGATGCCCGGTTTTGGTATCGTTGCGGCTGTTTTGGGCGTGGTCCTGACTATGGGTGCGATCGGTGGCCCTCCTGAGGAGATCGGCCACAAGGTCGGTGCCGCTCTGGTAGGTACTTTCCTGGGTGTGTTATCCGCCTATGGATTCATCCTGCCGATCGCGACAAATCTGAGTTTTGCGAATACCGATAAATCCAAGATTTACGAATGTATGAAACAGGGCTTGCTGGCATTCCAGAAGGGAATTGCCGGTGTAATGGCGGTCGAGTTCGCGCGCAGGGCTCTGCCCGGTGATATGCGCCCGTCTTTTCAGGAACTCGAAGATGCTTGTAACAAAGCTCGTATGAGGTAGTAAGGATGCCAGAAGAAGAAGAAGAGAAACCCCAACAACCAATAATAGTCGTTAAAAAGAAGGGCGGTCATGGTGGCCATCACGGCGGAGCCTGGAAAGTGGCTTACGCCGATTTTGTTACTGCCATGATGGCTTTCTTCCTGGTTATGTGGCTGGTGACTCAGTCGGATGAAGTCAAACAGGCCGTGGCTGGATATTTCAACGATCCTGCCAATTACGGTAAGATGATCAAGGGCAGTGGTGTGCTCAAGGGATCTCCCGCGCCTCGTACGACCGACCCGATGCTGGAAAAGCGCAACGAATTGATGCTGTTACGCAAGGCGGCCCAGAATATCAAGCGCGTTATGGAGGACAATCCGGAAATTACCGGGCTCAGGGACCAGGTCGAGATGACAATTACTCCACGAGGGCTTCGAATCCAACTTGTAGATAAAGGTATTGAGCAGACTTTCTTCGAACTGGGATCAGCCAAGCTGTCGCAGGAAGCAAAAAAGATTATCCAGATCATCGGCGAAGAGCTCGGTTCGCTTCCCAACGATATCGTGGTTGAGGGGCATACCGACCGCAGGAAATACTCCCGCAAAGATTACACCAACTGGGAGCTGTCCGCTGACCGAGCCAACACCGCCCGCAGGGTGCTGGTCGAATCCGGTGTGAAAGACCACCAGCTATTCAGCGTGGAAGGCTATGCTGACCGGTTTCCCAAGATTCTCGATGATCCCTACGATGAACGCAACCGCAGGATCGCGATTCTGGTTTTGATCAAATCCGAATCCACACGCTACTATACTGATTCTGAAGAACTCGAAGATATATTCTGAGCGTTTATTATCCGACCAGTTTCTTTATCCTTTTCGCGATCTCAAGCGAGGTAATCCCGAATTTTTCGTACAGGACTTCATAGGGGGCCGAAGCTCCGAAATGATCAATCCCGATTACATCACCCTCGAAACCGATGTATTTACGCCATCCCTCTGAAGATCCGGCCTCGACCGCCAGCCTGATACGGATTTCAGGAGGAAAAACCTTGTTCTTATATTCCAATGGCTGGGCTTCAAAAAGCTCCCAGGAGGGCATCGAAACCACACGTACATCCACACCGTCTTTTTTGAGTATCTCACTCGCCTCGAGTGCCAGTGAAAGCTCCGAACCGGTTGCTATTATGATTGCCTCCGGTTCTTTATCACTCTCCCGCACGATATAAGCTCCCTTGACAGCATCCGGGTTTTGAGTGAGAACCGGCAGTTTCTGGCGTGTGGTGACGATCGCCGTCGGACCGGTCATCCTCTCAAGCGCTGTTTTCCAGGCGTAAACTGTCTCGTTGGCATCTGCCGGTCGGATGACATACAGATTAGGTATTGCGCGCATACTGAGCAGGTGTTCAATCGGCTGATGAGTCGGGCCGTCTTCTCCCAGACCGATAGAGTCATGAGAAAATATGTAAATGACCCGCAGGCCCATCAGCGCGGAAAGACGCATGGCAGGTTTCATGTAATCAGAAAATACCAGGAATGTGCCGGCGTAAGGGATGACGCCACTGTGCAGGGCGATGCCGTTACAGATAGCCGCCATGGCGTGCTCACGGACACCAAAATTCAAGTTTCGAGCGCTGTAATCATCCGCGCTGAAATCGTTGTCCGCCTTTATGATGGTTTTATTGGAAGGACCCAGGTCGGCCGATCCCCCCATTATATTGATAAATTTTTCCGCCAGTTTATTCAGTATTTCGCCCGATGCGCCCCGCGTGGCCAGTTTCTGGCCGGTGTCCTTAAACAGGTCATCAAGTCCCTCAGACCAGTTGTCCGGCAGATGTCCGCCAACCTGGTCCATAAAACGAGCGTAATCAGCAGGGTATCGAGATTGATAAGATTCCATGAGACGGTTCCACTGTTCTTCAGCGCTTTGACCTTCATCAACGGCAGTGCGCAGATGAGGGAGAACTTCATCGGGAATATAAAAGTGCTTATCCTCCGGCCATCCCAGGTTGCGTTTCGTGGCGGCAACTTCTTCTTCTCCCAGCGGAGCGCCATGGGCCGCGGCTGTATCCTGCTTGTTGGGAGATCCGAAAGCTATATTGGTACGGCAGTCAATCAGTGACGGCTGGTCGGGATTTGCCCTGGACTCGTCTATCGCTTTTTGGATTTCTTCCAGGTTGTTGCCATCGATCGGGCCGATCACCTGCCAGTTAAAACCCTCGAACCGTTTTCTGATATCCTCTGAGAATACCCTTGAAGTGGAACCCTCGATCTGAATCCGGTTATCGTCAAAAAGGTAAATAAGCTTGCCCAGGCGGTAGTGCCCTGCCAAACTGGCGGCCTCATAAGAGATACCTTCCTGCAGGTCGCCATCGGAAACAATAGCATAAATAAAGTGATCGACGATCTCATGCCCGGGACGGTTGAACTGGGCCGCCAGAAATCTCTCGGCAATTGCCATCCCGATTCCGGTTGCAAAGCCCTGGCCTAAAGGACCGGTAGTCATCTCCACTCCGGGTGTGCGACCGAGTTCCGGATGTCCCGGAGTTTTCGAATTCCACTGCCGAAAATCTATTATGTCTTCAAGGCTGAGGTCGTAGCCGGTCAAGTGTAAAAGGCCATACAGAAGCATCGAACCATGACCGGGAGAAAGCAGGAAACGGTCGCGGTTGAACCAGCCCGGGTTTTTGGGATTGTGCTTGAGATACTTTTTCCAGAGCAGGTAAGCCATCGGAGCAGTACCCATCGGCAGTCCCGGATGGCCCGAATTCGCCTTCTGAACCGCGTCGACAGCCAGAAAACGAATGGTGTTAATCGTAAGTTGCTCGATATCAGTTGTTTTTTCCATGTTTGCACCTTGTGTCTGCGGATCTTTCAATTTCTGAGACTGGCTGGCATACTCCATTATTACCCCTTATGTTTTGGTGGTGCAGGCCCGGGAAAGGCTCAAAATTGAATCCAGGTGAAGAAAAGTCTTTCAGAGTTGCAGGCATACAATCCTATCCCGTAGCTGAGTTTTCTCCGGTTTGCCTCTTCGCCACAACCCTCGAAAGATTACCCCCTTTGGGAATAGATAATGAAATGTTTTTATGCCTTTGTCAACTGCTTAAACAATGAATGTGATGGAAAAAACCCCCAAAAAAAAGCGACCGGCAAGTAGGAGCCGGTCTATAAACACCACATCTTATAGGGTAGGTTTAAATGAAAAGGGCAATTCTATTATAACTCATTGTTGAAAATTGTCAACAGATATATTCAAAAAACATTAAAAAATCGGGTATTTTTCTTAACCCAGTCTGACAGAGTTAATTACCTCTCAATCTTGAGCGCTGCCGCCGCTTTCAGCTTGCTTTCTTTCAACTTTTTGAGGACCTGGTTGGCCTTGGAAAGTTCAAAGACTTCTACCTCTGTTTTTATCGGTATTTCAGACGCAGTCTTTAGGAATTCCGTAGCGTCCCTGCGCGCAAAATTTGCCACACTGCGCAGAGTTCTTTCCTCATATATAAGCGAATAGTCAAATTGCGGTATTGGCGAGAGATGGACAGCGTTGACCGCCAGTGTACCGCCTGGCCGGAGATGACCCAGGGCGGTCGGGACAAGATGTCCGACAGGTGCGAATGTGATCGCGCTGTCGAGTTTCTCCGGTGGATTTTGATCAGATGTGCCAGTCCAGGACGCGCCGAGTTCTTCGGCCAGTTTTCGATGATGCTCGCCTCTCGAGAAAACGTACACCTCGCAATCCCAGTGACGAGCGACCTGTATGGCAATATGGGCGCTGGCCCCGAAACCATACAACCCCAGCCGTGCGCCCGGCTTGATTTCGCTCAGTTTCAACGAACGGTACCCGATAATTCCGGCACACAGCAGGAGGGAGACATTTTCATCAGAAAACTCATCCGGCAGTACATATGCAAAACCTTCATCGACTACCATGTATTCCGCATAGCCTCCATTGGCGTGAAGCCCGGTAAACCGGGCTTTTGGGCACAAGTTCTCGAGACCGTTCAAGCAGTAGTCGCATTTACCGCAGGTATGATACAACCAGGCTACTCCCACCCGTGCGCCGGGTTGATGCAACGTCGCTTTGGGCCCCAGTTTGTCGACTTTTCCGACTACCTGGTGGCCGGGTGTCAATGGAAGCAGGGGGAGCTCGAGATCTCCCTCGACCGTATGCAGGTCGGTATGGCAAACTCCGCAGACATCGACTTTAATCCTGATCTGTCCCGATGCTGGTTCGGGTACTGGCAGTTCGTGCGGTGCAAGCGGATTGCTGGATATATCGTTTGGTTTATCGAATTGATAGGCAAGCATCTGAGATCCTCCTCTTCCAAGCAAGATATAAAAAACAGGAGGTTATTACAATATATAATGAAAGGACTTCGAGGCATAAAAAAACCATCCGGGGGATTCCCCCCGGATGGTAGGATTTATAGTAACTGCGTTACTATTCTACTGTGAGCAATCGGCAGGAGCCGTGCCACCGGCGAAAGCGAAGTTGATGATGTAGACAGCGTCAGAAACATCAACAGCTTCGTCGCAGTTAGCATCGGCAGCACCGATCGGATCCGGAGCGTCGCCACCGGCGAAGGCGTAATTGACGATAAAGACAGCGTCGGAAACGTCAACACTGCTGTCGCCATTAGCATCGCCAGGAATGAAGGCGGCGTCAGGATAGTAGTTGAATTCACCGTCGGAAGTCTCAGCCGTATACTTCAGGAAGAACAGGTCTTCGGTCGGAGCAGAGCCCTTGGCATACGGGTTGATCGGGGAACCGAAGTAGTTCACGATATTGATAGCATTATTGGCAAAGACATCGGACAGGCACATCTGCCAATCTGTACAGGAGGCCGGGTTGGACGGATCGCAGTCGTAGTTCCAGCCGGTGCTGTGCAGATGGTAGCAAGCATCACAGATTACGCACATATCATAATCCATGCTCTGGTTTTCCTCACCGTCAGTGTAGGTGTAGATATAATCGACACCGCAACCGAGCTGAGTGAGGTTGCAATGGGCCTGACACATCGCGGCGGCCAGCGGAGTATCATGGCGCGGATTCACGATAGCATCGATAGCGTCATGAAGGGCGACGAAGTCGTCGCTGAAGTCTTCAATGACGATGATACCATCGGAGCTGAACGTCATGACCGCGGCCATCTGCGGGCTGCCACCGTCGGAGGCGGCCTGGATGTTGGTCAGGTCATTATGAGCCAGAGCCTTGGCGCGTTCGAGACGGGAATCACCGAAAGCATCGGTCAGGGCCATTGAACCGGAACGGTCGATCAGCAGTACGCTGGCATCGTCGTGATCCGGGCCGATTGACAGGGTGACCGGGATAGTGATCGGTGAGAGACCGCCATTGTGGAACAGGACCAGGGCGCCGAAGTACAGGCCACCAACTGTGAAGGCCTGGGTATCGAAGCAAACCTGGATATCCATGTTACCGCCACCCGGGATAGTACCGGTTTCGGTGTCGACTGACAACCAGGCGGTGTACGGATTGTCTTCCATAAGCTGGAGTGAGCCGGAAACGTCGTGAGGCGGATCGCCCCAGTCGTCACCACTGATAGTGTAATCCACAGTCAGCGGACCGCCCAGGCCAGCATCGAAGGTCAGGTTCATGGTGAAGGTTTCGACATCGTCACCATACATACAACCGTAAGGCGGATCATCGCAGGTCCAGGTACAGGTCACACCGTCGCCGGTGGTACCGTCCCAAACCAGGTTACCGGAACTACCGACAACATCGTCAGCGCTGTTGACAGTCACACCAGCCGGGAAGGTCATGGTGAACTCATCAAGCCACTCAGCGTCGTCAGAGGCATTGCTGATGGTGAAGGTAACATCAGCAGTGGTGCCCGGGACGTAAGCATCAGTGGAAATGATGTTAGCGCCGTCGATTTCCTTGGCCGGCGGGAAGCCGTATGTGATATCGAAGTCGAAGTCGAGATCGATGTCACCCAGGTTGCTCAGGTTCAGGGTAGCGCAACCGTTGTCGCCAAGCTGGACATTACAGAACTCAAACAGGGTCTGATCATAAACCAGCTCAGGCGGAGCCAGTTCATTGATCGTCAGTCCGAAGTTCGGAATACAATCCGGTGACGGCCAGGTGTCGATCATCAGGTAATAAGTGCCAGGCTCGAGATAAGTCACGAAGCCCTTCGGCAGACCGCTGGAGCCATGAGCTTCAGCCAGACAGTCGTCATAGTAAGTGCCGGACGGCGGGCAGGCATCGCTCAAAGCCATACCGGTGTAGCTGGTGCCCATCGGATCGAGGATGAATTCGAAGTAGCCAGCGTCGTCGACGTTGACTTCATAGAAGATATCCTCACCACCGTCATAGGAACTCAGACAGGTGTTGGCTTCATAGTTTCCGCGACCACAGGTAGCGTCGGTGGTGTTGTACGGAATGTCGGCCGGGAGATTGATCTTCAGCGGATCACCGCAGTAATCACCCGGATTCAAGACGAAGGACTCGATGGTCAGGTTGAAGGCCGGAATACAATCCGGTGACGGCCAGGTATCTACCATCAGGTAGTAAGTACCCGGAGTAAGACCGACAACCTGCATAACCTTCGGATCACCGCTGGTGCCCTTGGCGTAGGCAAAGCAGTCGTCATAGGTGGAACCCATATCCGGACAGGTCGTGCTCAGCACGATACCGTTCCAGGTAGTGCCCAGCGGATCCATCGTGAACTTCAGGTTCATCGGGACGTCGACATTGATTTCATAAATAATGTCTTCGCCGCCATCATAGTAGCTCAAACAGGTGTTTTCGTAATCATTGATTCTGCCGCAGGTATAGTTGGCGTCAGTATACGGCAGATCGCCAGGACCAGTGATGTCGATGACAAACGGATCGGAGCAGTTGTCACCAGGAGTGACCTGCTGTTCCTGAATGTCGATAGTCAGAGTGAAGTCCTGCTGAATACCGCCATAGGTACCCGGGCCGGTGAAGGCCGGATAATAATAGGTACCGCCAGCGACACCATTGAAATACGAAGTCGGGTTATCATCGCCAGGGCACTCATTCCAGGTAGTATTGGAATGCAGGATATAGGCACCGCAGGAGCAGTCCTCAAACAGGACCACGCCGACAGTTTCCAGATCCGGGGAGGAGCCGCAGTAGTCGATGGTAATATTGTTGCTCGCATACGGAGCATCGAAGGTATACCAGACAGCGTTCCAGTCGAGGACACCCGGGCAATCCAGGGTGGCGCCGACAGTGGTACCGGTTACGGTTGCCGGGAACGGTCCAGGAATAGCTTCGGCATCAGCACAATCGTCGTTGGCCGGAGCCAGCGGGCAAACGCTTCTTTCAAATTCAATCACGAAATCCTGCTGAATGCCACCATAGGTACCCGGGCCGGTGAAGGCCGGATAGTAGTAGGTGCCGGCATCGAGATTATTGAAGTAAGAAGTCGGGTTGCCATCACCAGGGCACTCATCCCAGGTGGTGTTGGAATGCAGAGTGTAAGTACCGCAGGTACAATCCGGGAAGACCACCACACCGACGGTCTCGAGATCCGGGGTAGAGCCGCAGAACTTGACAGTGACGTCATAGCACTGATCCAGTTCGAAGGTATACCACACGGCGTTCCAATCCAGAACACCCGGACAGTCGTTGGTCGCGCCCAGGGTCGTACCCATCATCTGGGTATCCCAGACAACGGTTTCGGCATCGGCACAGTCGTCGTTGGCCGGAGCGGCCGGCGGAGTGCCGAGATCGGTGATATCCAGAGTGAAGTTAGGGATACAATCCGGTGACGGCCAGGTATCAACCATGATGTAGTAGGTACCCGGATCGATAACCTGATTGTAGAGGCCATACG
This sequence comes from Candidatus Zixiibacteriota bacterium, assembly GCA_014728145.1. Classification (NCBI taxonomy): domain Bacteria; kingdom Pseudomonadati; phylum Candidatus Zixiibacteriota; species Candidatus Zixiibacteriota bacterium. Next base: position 17,740 of record WJMC01000032.1, read on the forward strand.
GGGTGCCGCCGGAGTTGGTCACATAACCAACGCAGGTGGAAGCATCACCGCAGGACTCGGCCAGGTAGAAACCGGACCAGGTTGTGCCCTGAGGATCCAGCTCGATATCTACATAAACCTGGGTGGTCACGGTGACTTCATAAATGATGTCCTCGCCACCGTCATAAGAGTCGAGGCAGGATTCAGTGTAGTCATTGACACGACCGCAGGTATAGTTAGCATCGGAATAATCGCTGCCGGACAGGGTCACGGCAATCGGATTGGCGCAATTGTCGCCTACACCAACAACCGGGCACGGAGTGGTGCAATCCAGAGTTTCGTTCCAGGACAGGAAGTCTGACAGAGCTTCGCAGGTGAACTGATCGGTGTCCATGCAACTCGGAGCAGCCGGGTCGCCATAACAGCAACGACCATCCGGCGGAGGCGGAGAAGCGGACTTGTCAAAGTAAACGTCAAAGCCCATCGGAAGCTCGTCCCAATCGACGACCATGGCAGGGAAATACCAGGTGCCGGCCGGAACATTCAGAAATTCCATTTCGCCGTTACCATTGGCACAAGTCCAGGTATAGGAGTCGGCGATGACATAATCATCACAAGCACAGTCGTTCATGATGATGATGCCCATGGAATAGATGCTGTCCACGGTGTTACAGTAATCAACAAAAATGTCTGACATTTCAGTCAGGGTGAATTTGTACCAGACCGCATTCCAGTCCAGAAGACCCGGGCAGTCGATAGTAGCATCGACGCAGGTTCCGGAAATGGCGGACGGCCAGGTGGTGATTTCGATAGCGTCTACGCACTCATCGTTGGCCGGAGGAAGAAGCGTGCCGTTATCCTGAATCATCGGAGGAGTGAAACAGGCTTCTCCATCCGGATGGATGGCTACAAAGCCGCCATCGCAATTCGCCTTGTCAGGCTGGACGGCGTCGGTCTGAACTGCCAGGTCACCCTCGACAGGCGTATAGTACGGATTCAGTTTCTCGATTTCCATCGCTTGCATTTTTTCAGCAATCTGTTCAGGTGTGAGGTGTTCGCCCTCAAAGTCAGCGATAGCCGAGAAGCTAAGGGCCAGCAGGAAGACAGGCAGTAGCAACGCTAGAAGTAGTTTGTTACCTTTAAGCATTGACTCTCCTTTCGCTTAAGGCGGTTAATCCCATATATAAATTTACCTAATTGGCACAATGGGGTACCAATCGGTTGATGCTTGGCCTAACCTATTCCTCCCGATAGGCTAGGGATGTGCAGTTTTAGTTTTTATGTAGTTTTCTGCTTTTGCGCCGTTGCTTTGTACATTTAAGAAATAAGGTCAAATGCTACTGATAAGTATCCATGTTCTGTCTTATGTATTATAAAATTTTAATCAACTATGTCAAGGATTTTTAACAAAATTTTGGCAGATTTTTAGCACCCGCAAAAGCCCGATTTGACGCTGTTTATGAGCCAATTTAACGGCCTGATTAATCCATTTTTTCATACCGTTTATTATCAAAAAAAGAAAATAAATGTCGAAATAGTTGCAATTTTAGCGCAAATTCAGGCAATTTCAGTCGATTTTTTGAAAAAGTGCAATATTTTGGTGTTTATTTTGACAAAAAATACCGGCGATAACTGCTGTTTCGCCGGTATTAAATCAGTAAGTTGCGCTGAAAAGGTCAGTTTTATTTGATTGCCATTTCGTTTTCCCGGGCTGTTTTTACGGGATCTTCCACTCCAAAACTGATACCCAGGGAGTGCCCGGTTCTCAAAAGCGGGGAGTCTCCGGGAACAAGCCTGTATTTGCCCGCAACCTGTTCAATCGGTGTGGTTTGTATATTCTGGCCGGAGAGACCGACCATCAGGCCCAGCTTATCCTGAGCTACCAGGTGTACCGCCTCGGTGCCGAAACGAGTTGCCAAAATACGGTCATAGGCGGTTGGGATTCCGCCTCTCAGCAGATGGCCCAGAATGGTCACACGGGTTTCCATGTTGATCAGGCCCTCGATCTGGGATCCGAGCACGTTGGCGACACCGCCCAGGCGCACCTGGTCGGGGCTGGTTTCGATTTTGCGCTGGACTACCAGGTCTCCGCCCTCGGGTTTGGCTCCTTCACCTATCACTATGATACTGAAGCCCTTACCATGACGGTTGCGTTCCTTGATCTTGTCGCAGATGATATCCAGATCATAGGGGAGTTCAGGAATCAGAATGATATCTCCGCCACCAGCCAGGCCTGACATCAAAGCCAGCCAGCCCGCGTAACGCCCCATCATCTCGATAATCATAATACGGTGATGCGAGGCGGCAGTGGTATGGATTTTATCGACCGCGTCGGTGGCGGTCTGCAGGGCCGTATCGAATCCGAAAGTCTGATCGGTGCCGTACAGATCGTTGTCGATCGTTTTCGGGATTCCGACCGCTTTCATGCCCAGTTTCTGGAGGCCGTGAGTAGCCGCCATGGTGCCGTCACCGCCGATCGCGATGAGCGCGTCGAGGCCCAGCCTCTCATAATTTCGAATCGCCTGCGAGGAGCGGTCGATATAGATATAACGCTCGTTTTCGAGAATCGGGAAGCGAAACGGGTCTGCTTTATTGGAAGTGCCCAGAATCGTACCCCCGCGGGTCAGGATCCCGGAGACAGCTTTGTCATCCAGTTCGATGTAGCGGTTTTCTATCAGGCCCTCGTAGCCGTCCAGAAAGCCGACGATTTCCATATCGTAATCATGCAGGGCGGTCTTTACCACGCTCCGAACCACGGCGTTCAGTCCGGGACAGTCTCCTCCGCCAGTCAATACGCCAATTTTCTTGCCCATCGTAACCCCTTCTGTTTGCATCCAGACTGCGTGTAATTGACAGCCTTAGAATATGTTATCGGCTGAAATCCGGGCTATTTTATGCTTGCCTGCCAATCGATATCACTAATTCCGGCTGAAATCGTTCAGATTTCAACGCTCTCTCAGTATCAAAGTAAAAATATTACGTTCGGAGTAAAGAAAAAAGTCCTGTTTTAGAGAACTGTTCAGAGACCGCTGTAACCGGAAACCGCCCGTGGATGGGTCATCTTTTTCGGATCGAGGACTTCGTTTAGCTTGTTCTCGTCGATCAAACCGCTTTCCAGCACAAGCTGTCTCACCGGCCGTCCGGTCTCGAGTGCCTGACGGGCGATTTTGGCCGCCTGCTCGTAGCCCATGTAGGGCACCAGCGCGGTTACCAGGCTGACCGAATTCTCAACCATCTCGCGACAGCGTTCGCGGTTGGCGGTGATTCCCTCGATACAGCGTTCGCGCAGGACCCGGCAGGCTCGATCCAGCATCTCGATCGACTGGAAGATATTGAAGCCCAGGATCGGTTCGAAGACGTTCAATTCAAGCTGTCCGCCCTCGGCCGCCAGGGTCACGGTGACATCGTTGCCGATGATCTGGAAGCAGACCTGGTTGACGACCTCCGGGATGACCGGGTTGACTTTTCCTGGCATAATCGATGATCCGGGCTGACGGGGTGGCAGATTGATCTCGTTTAAGCCGGCACGCGGGCCGGAGGAGAGCAGTCTCAGGTCGTTGCATATTTTAGAAAGCTTGATCGCCACCCGTTTGAGTACGCCCGAAAGCTGTACAAACGACCCGGTGTCCGAGGTCGCTTCCACCAGGTGCGGTTCGGTGATCAGAGGCAGGCGGGTGATCTCGGCCAGCAGGAAACGGACTTTCTCGGAATAGCCCTCGATCGTGTTGATCCCGGTCCCGATCGCTGTCGCGCCCATATTGATGCCGCAGATCTCGCGAGTCGAATCGCGCAGGGCTTTCATACCCTCACCCAGGCTGATCGAGTACGCCTCGAACTCCTGTCCGAGCGTCATCGGCACCGCGTCCTGAAGCTGGGTTCGCCCGATTTTTAAAATGTCGGCGAATTCACCACCCTTTTTGCTGAAAGCCTCACGCAGATCCTGCATCGTCTTCAGAAGCGTCTCGATCGACCAGATCGAGGCGATCTTGAGCGCGGTCGGGTAGACATCGTTGGTCGACTGCGAGAGGTTGACATGGTTGTTGGGATGGCAGTACTCGTACTGGCCTTTCTCGTAACCCATGATTTCGAGGGCACGGTTGGCGATCACCTCGTTGGCGTTCATGTTGGTCGAGGTGCCGGCGCCACCCTGGATGACATCCACCACGAAATGATCGAACAGCTTGCCGGAACGGACTTCATCGGAGGCCTTGACGATCGCGTCGCCGATCTTGTGGTCGAGGATGCCCAGTTCCATGTTGGCCAGCGCGGCCGCTTTTTTGACCGCCGCCAGTGCGAAGATCAGGTTCGGGAAACTTGAGATCGGGATCCCGGTAATCGGGAAATTGTTCATGGCCCGGATCGTCTGTACGCCGTAATAGACATCGGCCGGGACCTGCCGTTCGCCCAGGCTGTCATGTTCGAGTCTGTATTTCATGATGTCATCCTTTCGTTCACATTATTTGTTTTCGGCCAGCCGGCGGTAAAATTTGATCAACGCGCACATATCCAGATCGCCCAGATCCATACCGACAGCCCCCGAGAAAACCTCACGGCAGGCCGAGGTCACCCCCAGGGGGATTCCCTGCCGGTCGGATTCGGTCAACGCCAGGTTGAGATCTTTAAACAGCAGGTCGATCGAAAAATGCTTTTCGAAATCGCCCGCTTTGATCTTCTCACCCTTGAGTGAATAGAGGGGAGAGTTGAGCGCGCCCGCGGAAATCGTCTCCAGTAGCGTGTCGTAGTC
>WJMC01000033.1 GCA_014728145.1 Candidatus Zixiibacteriota bacterium
CTGCATGCTGTTGATAGTGTCGGCCACGACATTGTTGCCCTGGTTGGCATTGTCGGAAGCCGCCTTGGCCAGTTCGGAGGCCTCGGAAGCGTTCTTAGTCGATTCCATGATCGTGGCGGTCATCTCCTCGATCGCGGTCGCCACCTGCTCAGCCTGCTGAGTCTGGTTCTTGGCACCAGCCGCCATCTGCTCAGACGATGAAGATATCTCAGTCGCCGCTGAGACAAGCTGGGTAGCATTGTCGGCAAGTTCCCCTATAATATCTTCCAGATATTTAGTCATCTTGACGAAGGCGTTACCCAGAGCATCTTTTTCTGATCTGGCCTCAACATCGACTCTCAGGTCGCCCTCGGCAACCTTGGTGGCGGCTCCAGCCATCTCCTTCATATAGTCGACCAATGAACGGAATGAATCGGCCAGCTCACCGATCTCATCACCGGATTCAACCTCAACTTTTTGATTGATATCACCGCTGGAAACCGCTTTAGCTGTTTCAGAAATCTGCGACAACGGAAGAGCGATTGAACGGGCAAAGAACCAGCCGATAACCGCAACTATACCGGCGATTGCGCAGGCGACCATCAAGATCGCCGCCTGCAGAGAACGAGTCGCCGCAAACGCCTCTGATTCATCAATCTCGGCCAAAAGTGCCCAATTTAAGCCCTCGATATCAATCGGCGAATACGACGAGAGGACTTTCTCCCCGCGGTAATCTTTAACCACTTCTGTGCCATGCTGACCTGCCAGGGCTTTCCGAGCGGTTTCGCTGTTAATTTTATGCAATCCGATTGAAGTGTTTTTGGCGTCAATCAAATCAATCGTGCGGTTGTCCAGCCCTGCATTTTCGAGGGCTTCCATGTAGCCGTCGTGATCCTCGATCAAAAACCGGCTGTCCGAACGCATAACCATGTCTTCGCCGATAACATATGTTTCGCCCGACTCGCCGAGCCCTACCTCTGACCATCTCTGGTCATTCGTCATCAGCGCATTGATACGGTCGATCGGCATCTGAAAAATCAGCACCCCAAGTTTCTCACCTTCATCGTAAATCGGTGAGGCGATAAAGCCAGCCTGGTCTTCATAGGACGGCGGATATGGATTGAAGTCATCAATGGCGACAAAATTAGGATCAGAGGAAGCATTGGCCTTTTTAAATACCCGCCCGATTCCAGTGTTGGCGTAGGGTCCGTTAATTAACGACGTGGTGAAATCCAGCTCCTTGTACACGGAATAGACGATATCACCTGTTTTTGAATCGCACAGGAAGATATCATAGTAACCGAATTCATCCAGGAAGTGACGAATATGCTCGTGATACTTTTCATGAAGCGCGCTCCACTCGGAACCGTCACCGGCATTATCGAGCTGGTCCTTACTCCCCAACGGATTCGGATTGGTCCAGATATATTTATACTGCAAAACTATCGAATGATCATCAAGAGGATCAAACACCCGGTTGATATCCGGCGAATGGCCCTGGTTACGTGACCGGTACTCTGCCGCGTAATCATTGCGATAGTATTGCGCCAGCTGATTGCGCCAGTGGTCGATCTGGTCTTTGTCGACACCGGTCCCGTCGACTTCACGTGTCACCCGGGGAAACGCCTGCTTAAACTGACGCATTGCATCAATGATCATAAAGTCATTGGAAAATGTCATTACCTGTTCACGAATTGTCTGAAAGTAATCGTGAATCTGACGAGATTTCATTTCCCGGATGGAAACGTATTGGTCTACCGCACGCTCCTCGAGAGCGTGTTTGGCCTGAGTCAGGCTGATAAAGCCGACAACAGCAACCGGAAGAATCCCGATCAGCAGAAACAGCAAAATCAGCTTGGATTTAATCTTCAGGTTTTTAAACATCTGGGAACTCCTTTAACAATATATGATACAATAAGTTAATATCTGTTTAAGGGCGCAATCCCGGTAGAAAACAGCGCATAATTTCCTTATCTTTAAATAGTCCAGAATTTATTCGAGTACATATACCTTGTTGAGAACTCTTGTTTTTCTGCCATACGGGCTGTCATAATATCCCTATCCGACTAAATCGGTAACATTAATAAATTATTTAATGACCATAATGGTAAGTTTATGCGATAATACCTGATGGAAAACACCTATGATAATGATAGGAAACGACTTAAGACTATTGCAGAAGATTAGAAAAGAGGTCGTGAAAAATGCGGGTCAGATCTGGTGACGGACGATCTTACCCTCGGTCATGTAGGTCACATCCTCGGCAATATTGGTCGCCAGATCGGCGATCCGCTCGAGATTGCGGGACACTATAAGGAGATGGATGGCAGCATCCAGAAGCGAAAGGTCCTTGCTGATCAGGCCTTTGATATGCTCATACATGAGGCGGTTGATTTCATCGACCTCGTCATCGGCTTCACGAACTTTCATGGCCAGCTCAGTATCCATATTGACCAGCGCGTCGAGGCTCTTTTTCAGCATTTCCTTGGTCTTTTTGGCCATGATCTGAAAATCGGGCGGAGGGTCGACACGACTCATATTCGCCAGGGCGACACATCGAATAGCGATATTCACCGCCAGATCACCGATACGTTCGAGATCATTATTGATCTTCAGGACCGCCACGATAAAACGAAGATCTATGGCCACAGGCTGATGCAAGGCCAGAATCTTGAGACAGTCCTCCTCAATCCGAACTTCCATTTTATCGATCTCGATGTCGGCCTCGATCACGCTCTTGGCCAGATTCTCGTCGCGATCGGTCAGGGCCCGGACAGACTTCCAGACTTTTTCCTCGACCATGGCTGAAAGCGACAGGATCGACTTTTTCAGCGAAGTGATTTCGCGATGCAGATGTACTGACATAACAGGTTAGACATCAACCGAAACGGCCGGTGATGTAATCCTCCGTCTGTTTGTTATCCGGATTGGTAAAGATCTTTTTAGTCGCGCCGAACTCGATCAATTTGCCCTCGAAGAAGAACCCGGTGTAGTCCGAGATTCGTCCGGCCTGCTGCATATTATGCGTTACAATTATTATCGTCAATTCCTTTTTTAATTCAATGATCAATTCTTCGATATGCGTGGTCGAACGGGGATCGAGAGCCGACGCCGGCTCATCCAGAAGCAGGATCTCCGGATCGACCGCCAGTGCCCGGGCGATACACAATCTCTGTTGCTGACCGCCGGAAAGGTCCATAGCGCTGGAATCCATCCTGTCCTTGACCTCATTGAAAATCGCTGCGCGCTTGAGACTGCGTTCGACGATCTCATTCAGCTTTGCCTTGTTAGATACTCCATGAATCCGGGGTCCATAAGCTACATTGTCAAAGATCGACTTGGGAAAAGGATTGGACTTCTGGAAGACCATACCGACTTTCTTGCGAAGAGATACGACATCGGTAGTATTGTTGTAAATATCGATGTCGTCTACATAAATGCGGCCCTTCACACGAGTCCCTTCAATGATATCATTCATGCGGTTAATCGAGCGTAAAAAGGTCGATTTGCCACAACCCGACGGTCCAATCAGAGCAGTTACCTGTTTCTGTTCGACATCCATGCTGATATCGAACAGAGCCTGCATCCTGCCGTAATAGAAATCCAGGTTTTCGACTCTGACGATGTACTTTGAATTGGAATTTTCCTGCATTTCTACCATCTGTGTTTCTTTCTGTAATTCGAGCGCATTATAATAGCAATCAGGTTAACTGCCAAGACTAAAATCAAAAGAACCAGCGCTGTTCCATACTGCATTGGCCGAACGACATCGGCTTCCGGATGCTGGGTTGCCAGAACGTACAGGTGATACGGCAGGGCCATGACCGGATCTGCGATCGACGAGGGCAATGTGGGTAAGAAGAAAACCGCCACGGTCAATAGAATCGGGGCGGTTTCACCCGCGGCACGACCGATAGCCAGGATCGAACCGGTCATCATACCCGGCACAGCATAGGGCAAAACATTCGTGTAAATAGTTTCCCACTTGGTGGCCCCGAGCGCCAGGGATGCCTCGCGGAATGTTCTCGGCACCGCCTGCAGGGCTTCTTCCGAGGCGACTATGATTGTCGGCAGGACCATGCAGGCCAGAGTCAAACTGCCGGCCGCGATCGATGTCCCGAATCCCAGAAACAAAACGAACAGTCCCAGGCCAAACAACCCGAATACGATCGAGGGCACTCCCGCCAGGGTGACGATTGCCAGGCGGACCATACGCACAAAACGCCCCTGTTTGGCATACTCCGAAAGATAGATCGCAGTCGCCATCCCGAGCGGTAAAGCCACCAGGATGGTGCCGGTGACAAGATAGATGGTTCCCAGTATGGCCGGCAGAATCCCGCCCTCGGCTCCGCTGCGCTGGGGAAATCCGAACAGGAAGTCCCAGCTCAGAGTTGGCAGACCTTTCCAGATTATGTCAATCAAAATGTAAGCAATGACGACAACGATGAAGTATGTAAATGACCTCATCAGCCAATAGATGATTTTTTCTCCACCGCGCGCGTCCACTAACGTCCCCCGTACTTTCTAAAGACAGCCTGGGCGATCATATTGAGTCCGAAAGTGACCAGGAGAAGCACCAGCCCGACCCAGAAAAGCGCGCTGTAATGTGTACTTCCAAAGGGCACTTCGCCCATTTCGGCGGCGATCGTGGCAGTCATGGTCCGAACCGATTCAAAAGGAGAGGCGGATATTATGGCGGCGTTGCCGGTTACCATCATGACAGCCATAGTTTCTCCGATCACACGGCCCATACCCAGCATTACCGCCGCGGTTATACCGGAAATCGAAGCTGGCACGGTGACTTTCCAGATAGTCTGAAGTTTGGTGGCACCGACCGCGAAGGAGGCCTCTTTGTAGGTGCTGGGAACGCTGTTTATGGCATCTTCGGAAATTGAAATTATCGTGGGAATCGCCATAAGAGCCAGAAGTAACGCCCCGGTCAAGGCCGTCAAGCCGGATTGCAGGCCGAACAGGTGCTTGACCACCGGAGCCAGAACCACAAGCCCGAAAAAGCCGATCACAACCGAGGGTATCCCGGCTAAAAGCTCGATAAACGGTTTCAGGATTTCCCGTTCCCAGCCATGCGAAACCTCGGAAATATAAATCGCCCCGACAACTCCAAAGGGAATCGCTATCAAAGTGGCGAGTATCGTGACAAGAAATGACCCGGTAATAAGAGGTATGATTCCGTAAGACTCCTGCTGGAGAGAAACCGGCCTCCACTCGGTACTGAACAATTCACCCAGACCCGGTTCCTGAAGAAACGGCAGAGCTTCCTTGAACAGGAACAAAAATATCAGCGCCACGATCAGAATCGCGGTCGACGCCGCCCCGGCAAAGATAAGTCGAGCTGTTTTCTCTTCGACTGCTTTCGAAATCATTTACTGTACCGCAACGTATCCCGTTTGAACGACTGTTTTTTGTCCTTCTTCCGAAAGACAGTAATCTATAAACTGTTTCGCAAGTCCTTCCGGCTCACCGATGGTATAGAAGTGAAGCGGACGAGCTATGGAATAAGTACCCAGCCTGACAGTCTCCTCGCTCGGTTCGACCGGTTCGGAATCGTCAGTTTCCTTTACCGAGATAACTTTGACTTTATCACCGGCTTCAGCCGCGTAGCCCAGGCCGACATAGCCGATCGACCACTTGTCCTCGGAGATTGACTGGATTATTGCCGATGTAGCCGGCATCAGCCTGGCACGATTGGTATAATCCTGCTTTTCGAGCACATGCTCCTGGAAAAAGACATAAGTACCAGAACTGGATTCACGCGAGAGTACATAGACATCCTGGTCGGGACCGCCGAATTCCTGCCAGTTGGTTACCTCTCCGGTAAAAATCTGTTTGAGTTGATCGAGAGTTAAAACATCCACCGGGTTGTCCGGATGAACTACCAAAGCGATACCATCCAGGGCAACATCGAATTCAACCGGCTCTTTGCCCTGCTTGCTGGCCAGGTCAATTTCATTCGGTTTCATACTGCGCGAGGCGGCGCAGATTTCAGTGGTACCGTTGATTAACGCGGCAATACCGGTTCCCGAACCACCGCCTGTGACTGAAACCTGATACTCCTCATTCGCGTTCATGAAATCCTCCGCCCAGGTGGATACCAGGTGAACCATAGTGTCAGACCCCTTGATCGTGAGGGATTGGTCGCTTCCGTTTTGGCCTCCTCCGCAACCCAGGTTGAGCATCAATGTAAACAATGCGACTATAATCGCCGCATGAATCGTGAACTTTCCATAATTCCTTTTAATCACAAATAAACTCCTTTCAAAACAGGAAACCTATATCTCCAAACCTGATTTATCAACGATATAATTGTTAGAATTTGATTAGTCTCCCTAAAAAACTTCTTAATATAACCCATTAAAACTGAATATGGTGTTTAAAATTTCAGAATTAAATCAAGTTGCAGTCTGTGATAAGATTCATTCGATTCCAAACATTTGTAGTTTAAGAAATAGGATACAGCGGTATTGACTCGCTCATCGGCAGCAAAAACAAATCCAAGCTCATGTCCCTCCGAATCCGTGCCACCTCCACAAAAATCAGAATCGGTAAACAAACCTATTACAGCGTCTTTTTCCAGTTGGCGATAGTTATACCGCAATTGCCAGGTATATTTCCTGTCGATTTCCCCCAGACGAAATCCTGCCTTATAACCCATATTATTATCTTCTATTTCGCTGTTATAAACAAAATCACCGAAAACCACAAGCGGATTTTTGCCAATGGAGAATCTGGTCTCGAAGAAAAACTCAATCAAGTTAAATTCATGTAAATAGCCACCTGAAGAATCAATGCTGTTACCGTAGCTTTCTTCAGAATTGTAGAAAAGCGGAAAAGTCTTCACATTGTCATAGTAGAAATCGCTTACCCCGATCATTACATGATTTTTTCCACCAAACCCGAATCGTGCTGCTACCTGAATTGCGTACATGCGTGAATCGGAAGAGCTTTTACGCTCTTCTATCAGGAAATATGCTGATCTGAACAACGCCTCAAAATCCAATGACCGGGTTTCGATTGACATAGCCAGACCCTCGGGGACAAGATCAGAATCCCAAATCAATTCCGATTTTCCTGGTAAGATCAAAGGATTCTTGAATTTACCCCCTTTTAAACTGAAGTTCAATTCGCTCTGCGGTGTAAATGAAAAATATCCCTGATCTATACGAATTTCCTTGGTAGAAAAACCATCATCGAGAGTCTGATTGGTAGAAACCGGGTCAGAATTTCCAGTTACTAACTGGAAACCCAAAGCAAATTTATCAGCAATCTGACTTCCCACAAAAAGTCGGTAACGAAACCGATGCCTGTTGCGAAATCCTTCGGTCTCATCCTCGATAGATTCATGACGGTACCTGAAATCCTGTTTGACCGAAATTCTCTCGAACCAACGATCACTCTCTTTTCCATCTTCAGAAGATTTTGCAGCGTTTGAGTTCGAACTGTTTTCTTCCTGCTGATTAACTAACAGAGATTGAACTGGATCAGCCTTCAATTCAGACAAGTACGAAACAAAAACATTAACAAATAAACAACAGATGATAACACAAAGACCCCTTGACTTAAGTAGTAACATAATCCCTAACCTCACCAAATAGTTACAGTCCATCCTCTTGCAACAACCAACGCAATATAAGAGAAATGCCTTGTCCAATGCGTACCGGGTACTCATCAGGCACCTGTGACGTTTCCGTCACCGGGCACATCATCAAAATCGTTAGCACATTGTTAGTGCTATATTAGCATAATATTACAGTAATGTTAGAGATTTGTTAGGATTGCAAGCTATTTTTTAGGAATATGTATTGAAAAACAGCTTCCGATACCGGGTTGGCTTTTGACATCGGCGTAGCCATTATGGGCCTGGCAGATATGTTTGACGATTGCCAGCCCGAGACCGGTACCCCCCATACTGCGACTACGGGCTTTATCGATGCGGTAAAACCTTTCAAACAGACGCGAGAGGTTTTCAGACTCGATTCCGCATCCACGATCCTCGACCCCGATGACAACTTCGCCATCTTTCTCCACGAGGTCGATGTCAACCTGCGTGTTGGATTCTGAAAACTTTATCGCGTTATCGATCAGATTTACTACTGCTTGCTCCAAAAGGGGCGGATTGATCTCAGCTGTGATTTCATTTTCGACCTCGAATTTAATCCTGATATTTTTCTCTTTAGCCTTGTGCTCACAGGCAATCAGGGCACCTTTGATAACTTTGCGCACATCTGCCGGAGCAAGACTGATCGACGATTCTTCGGCACCCTGTTCGATCCTTGACAAACTCAAAAGATCCTCGATAATGTTCGATAGCCTGTCCGCCTGCCGTGAAATAATCGCCAAAAAACGCCGTGCCGCCTCGGGATCCTCCAATGCGCCATCTTCCAATGTCTCCACGAAGCCCTTGATCGAGGTAATCGGCGTCTTCAGCTCATGGGAAACATTGGCCACGAAATCACGGCGCACGTTTTCCAGCTTGCGCAGACGGGTAACATCGTTTATCACCACCAGCACACCGAAACCGTGACCATGCGCATCGCGCAACATGGTCCCATGAACCTGCAGGTACATTTCCGGATCACCGTGCAGGACTATCTCCTCTTCTGCGGGCTGACGATCACCAATCACGCCCGCTACAAAGCGATGCAGATTCACATTCCTGGCAACTTCCTGAAGCGTGCGCCCCTGAGCGAAATCGAGGTCGACACCGATCAGGTTGCTGGCCGCTTTATTGAGAATAAATATCCGCTCTTCCAGGTCTACCGCAAGAACCCCCTCGACCATGCTTGATAGAACCGCCTGCTGTTCATTGCGCTGGCGGATCACGGTCTGGATTCGATCGAACAGGTCTGCCGCCATACGATTGAGAGATTCTGCCAGTCCCCCGATCTCCAGGGAATTGGGCACCTCCAGCTTGTGCTCCAGGTCACCGGCCGCGAAGCGTTCCGCGCCCCGCCTGAGTTTATCGAGCATACGGGCCACACGTCGCGAAGCGAACCAGCTGGCCGCCGCCGCCAGAAGCGCTACAACAACCCCGCCGATAAAAATTTGGATCAGGATTGGCTGATGGGTCTGGCCGATCGATGAGGTCGTCATTGAAGCCCGCAGGACGGCATGGAGTTCCGATCCGGTTTTAATCGGCACAGCGACATGAAGCATATTTTCCCCGAAATCTTCGCTGAAGCGAACGCGATGACCACCGCCGGCGGAGATAGCCTCAACAACCTCGGGATTGACAGTTACAGAAAGGTCTTCCGCACCATCCTGTTTCGAATCGCAGATCAACTCGCCGTTTTTACCCCAGACAGTAATTCGATCTAAGGACAGATTGCCCAGTTTTTCGCACAGCGGATCTACCGCCAGGCTGTCAGTTGCCGTCAGGCTGAGGTACTGCCGTCCGATCAAATGAGCCCGTGCCTCAATATCGCGCGCCGTGCGCTCTACAAAAAACTGCTGAAGGGTATTGGAGGCGTAGATGACAATGGCAACGACCGAGATCAGCGTGATTAGAAAATAGGATGGGTACAGATGCCACAGAAGGCGTCTGCGTTGCATGAATTACTCCTTAAATCGATAGCCGACACCTCGCACGGTCTCGATATAGCCAGCGGCTGACCCCAGCTTCCGTCTCAATCCCACGACCTGAACATCGACAGAGCGATCGGTCACGGGATAATCTTCTCCATGGAGGACATCCACGATCTGGTAACGGGTAAACACCCAGCCGGGACGACTGGCCAGAAAATGCAGGAGGCGAAACTCGGTCGAGGTCAAATCGATTTTTTCATCGTTGACCATAACTTCATGACGGCCGGGATGGATAGTCAGTTCGTGGATCTTTAACGTTGAACTTTCCTGCACCGGTTCCCTGGCCGCCCTTCTGAGGACCGCGCGCACACGAGCTATCAGGACTTTTGGGCTGAACGGTTTGACGATGTAGTCATCAGCACCGAGTTCCAGGCCGGTGACTATATCGGTCTCCTCGCCTTTGGCTGTCATCATGATGATCGGCACATGATTGGTCTCGGGATTGTTCTTCAGTCGCCTGCAGACCTCGAACCCGTCAGCGCCCGGAAGCATCAAATCCAGAAGGATTAAATCCGGGGTTCGTTCGAAAGTAATCGACAGCGCGTCCTCACCGGACGTGGTTGTTTCAGCCAGATAGCCCTCTTTTGTCAGATTGTAACGTACCAGTTCGAGGATGTCTTCCTCATCCTCGACAACCAGAATCATCGCTTTAGACATTGAACCGCCTTCTCCAGATATTCTCGCCAACCTGGTAACTAATAAATACATATATTCAGAAAGTGTTAGTAAAAAGTTAGTTTTATGACTGAATCAGGTAGATTTTGAATCGTTCCCAGCTCTCCTGAATCTAACAAAACAGTTGCTATTGTCCCGAAAACAGCCAATGCTGAGTTTGCGTTTGACAGTCGATTCTGCTATGACTATAATTCACGATCTGATAGAAAGAGAAGATAACCTGATGCTTTCCGGTAACCGTATCAAAATACCGTTTTTTGTCTTGCTGATAGCCCTGCTCATCGCGATCAGTGCGGAAACGCTATCCGCTTATGAAATCGATTCGAGCAGAGTTCGGCCCAAACCGGCTGAGAAACAGGCTTCGTTTGGTGAAATCCTGTTGCGGATCCCGGGTGTCATCCTGAATTCGCCATTCTATATACTGGAGGGTATTTCAGGTTTTGTAGTCAATGAAATAGTGTATTCAGAAATAGGTCGCAGGATTATTCTCGAACCGGTCGAACGCCTATGGGGTATCTTCCCGGCCGGTGGATACAGCGAAAGCTCGGGGTTGCGCTACGGCTTCACTTTTTCATCCCAGGACGTTCTCACGAAAGGAGAGCGATTTCAGTTAAAATCGATCTGGTCCACAAATCACTATCGCACCCATGAGATCTCCTATGATTTCCCGGGCGATTTCGGGATTTTCAAGGATGCAGTCATTCTTGCGCACTACAAACGCAAACCGCGACAGAGCTTTTACGGTCTGGGTAACAAGACCAGCGACAATTTCGAGGCTTCCGTATTTTTAGAGGAAACCCGCTTCCAGGCAATCTGGGCACACAGCCTGATCCTTCAAAACCTCAAACTCGGACTGGATTTATCATACAGCAACTACAATCTCTATGACGGCGAGGACCCGGATCATTTCGGTGATCTCGAGGCCGTCCGCGACAGTTTCGACCTTGCTTTGGAAGTTCTCTCTGACACCAGGATAATTTCCGGTGGAATCAGCCTGATCCATGACTGGCGGGATCGTATCGGCAGGTCCAGAAAAGGAGGATTTCAAGCAGTCAGCCTGTATTACAGTAAAGGTACAGGATCCACATCCGAAATCGAATACCTGACTTTGAAAATCGATCTGCGTCAGTATATTGAATTTTATCTCAAGCGCATGCTCTCATTTCGAATCTATTTAGAAGCATCCGATCCGCTGGAAAATTCTCCCCCTCTGCCCTATTATCTCAGGCCCTCACTGGGAGGTGAGGAATTACTCATGGGTTTCGAGGACAGACGATTCATTGAAAACGGGCTGGCCCTGGCGGTGGTCGAATACCGCTACCCGATTCTGGGTATGCTGGATGCCTACGTCTTTTACGAGCAGGGACGGGTATTCGAGGCCATCAGTGAGCAGTTCACATTCGACAACTGGAAGTACTCGACCGGCTTCGGGCTCAAGGCCTGGACCGATGAGGACGTGATACTGAACATAGCGGTCGCCTTCAGCGGAGAATCACCGCAGTTTTACATCATGTTCTCTGATAATATTTGATTGTTTTATGAATTATAATATCATGAAAGATACCGCCAGGGCCTTCATACTGTTTGCGCTTGTATTACTAATGGCATCGTGCTCGCAGGCCCCCGCACCTGACCCGGAAGGCCCCTGCTGGATCGACGATGATCGCAGGGATATTCCCGAGCCCGAATATCGTGACCCAAACCTGATCTGGACCACAGTCGACCGCAGTGTTTTCGAGCAGTTCGAGCAGTTCTTCGACCTCGAGAGGAGCTTTCGCACCCTGTTTGGCAATCGCGAGGAAGCTCACAATATCAATTCATTCGATCATGTCCCCAACTCGAGCTGGTTCACCAACCGGATAGGATTTAGCGAGGTTAAGCCGGAAGATATACTGGCCGGCATCCAAACCACACCCGGGCCTGATACAAGCGGGATCTGGAAGGTGTTTCGTCCCAAGATCCAGGGCGCTACACCCGGTTTCTGGATCGAGGACGCTCGCGGTGATGAATACATCATCAAGTTTGATCCTGACGGTTTTCCGGAGATGGCTACCGCTTCGGCGGCGATGGCTTCACGCTATTTTTATTTCTGTGGTTACAATGTCCCGCAGGAGACGATTGTACACTGGCATCCGGACAACCTGGTGATCAAAGAAGGAGCCACGATCAAGGCTCCCAATGGCGAAAAGCGCGAATTTACCCGCGAACATCTCGATCATATCCTGTCGCTTATACAGCGTGAACCGGATGGCAGCATCCGTTCACTGGCTTCGCTGTCACTTGGGAAATATGGCAAAATCAAGGGGCCTTTCAGCTACCTGGGACGTCGTCCCGATGATCCCAACGACTGGTTTTCTCATCAGCACCGCCGGGAACTGCGCGCCCTGTATGTGATCGCGTCATTTATTAACCATTACGATGCCAAGGGACAGAACAGCCTGGATGTCTATGTCGAAGACGACGGCAACCGTTACCTGAAACACTACCTGATCGATTTCGGTTCGGCATTCGGATCTGACGGACGCAGTCCGAAACATCCGATCAAGGGGTACGCCAATTCAATCGATCTCAAGGATGCAATCATTACATGGTTTACGCTCGGCATTAAAACCTGGAGCTGGGAATATGCCGGGGATATCAAATATCCTTCTATCGGTTATTTTGAGGCTGATCTGTTCGAGCCGGATAATTTCGATCCAATCTATCCCAATCCCGCTTTTGAGAACAAGACCGCACGAGACTGTTTTTGGGGCGCGCGGATTGTCATGGCCTGGCGCGATAAGCACCTGCGAGCCTTGATTAAGACCGGTCAATACTCAAATCCGGAGGCAGAGGAATACCTGTTTCAAACACTCAAAAAAAGGCGTGATAAGATCGGCCGTCACTGGTTCAAAAAAGTCAATCCGCTCGACAATTTTGAGTTATCCCACCAGCAGGAAAGTATAACTATTACCTTTGATGACTTAGGTTCAAAGTATGAACTGTGGCCGGATGATGCCATGTACGAATATTCGATCACACATAATGACCAGGTGATTATAGACTCCCGCCGGTCGAAAACCCGGGAAATCCGCCTCGACTCCGACGATCTCACGCTGTTAACCGGTCTGCAAAACAAATCGAACAATGCTGATGGCCGCTATTTTACACTGGATATACGGACCAGCAGGTACTCCGATAATCGGAGCAAACCGGTACGGCTGACACTCTGGTATTTTCCGGACCGGCATGAATTCAAACTGGTCGGAGTCGAACATCTAAATTGATTTGCGAGGAGATAGATGATGCATAGAAAGATCTATACCGCGTTATTAATTTTTATCATTCTATTGGCCGGCACAGCCTGGGCGGGCCCCAAGGATCCAATCACAGGTGACCTTTTCGAGCAACTGAGAAACTCACTGAATTTTTCCCTTCAACATGAGCTCGAGGATGTCTTCCCTGAAAGGGAGGGTTATTTCATCACCGGTCCGCTCGACCCATTTATGACCCAGGCTTCAGATGTAAAGGCTGTCTACTCGGCGGTGAGGGTGATCTGCCCGGATATCCAAAACGCCCAGTCAGCCGCCCAGAAATTAAATGACAGTGATCGTTTTAAAAGAGTCACAGCTTATCTTCCTGAAATCCAGAGAGCCGGCGTATGGGATATTTTTCCACGCCACAGTTTCCGGATCCGCTATGAGGGAAACCGGCATCATATCATGGTGATGACCACGCAGGAGCTTCGCTACCTGATCTGGCTCAAGCGCGTGATTAACGCCGGAGTACAACCGCTGGCCGGAAAGGAGCCGGATTACTGCCATGAGGTGGCACGCTACCTGGATCGTGTCGACCACGGTGAAACTGAAATCGAAGCACCAAAAGCGACCGATTATGATCTCCCAGAACAGCTGGATTTCTATGCTGAGTCTCCTGATTATGTGATCTCAGGCTACCAGAACTATAAGGATTTTTTGTACAGCCATGCTGAAATAGAAACCGGGTTCGCAACAGGTATTCTTGCATTTATACCGACAACGGAAACCCTGGCATCTTTTATCGACAACGCGCCACCTGAAGCCTACCCCAACAAAGAACGGGAAAAACTCCAGGAGGAATACAGGGAGTTTTTTGAACGCGGGGGTGATGTCAGTATCATGCAGACCCTGACTAAAGCCGGATTCGATACGCTGAGAGCAGGCGAATACTTTTTTGCCGTCGGTATAAATGACAAGATTCGATTCGGGCGCGAATTGACCCGCGAAGAAGTCAAGCGTATCGAGTCTGAAACCGGACGTAAAATCGCCCGTGGCAATCACGCCTTTTTATTCCCGGGCGAACCTGTCCTGACAGCGGGAGCTTTTTTTATCGAAAGTACAGAAGCACCCAAACTGGTCGCTGTCAATGCTCAGTCGGGACACTATTTTTACAGCAACATCACGAAAACCATACGAGAGGATATAAGCGAAAAATCCGATCACTATCTGCTGACACTGGGACACTTTTTCCGTATAATTCAGGAACTCGGCATCGATAACGAAAACATCCTTATCAGCAAGTTTTAACCATGTCGAAAACTGTTCTGTTGCTTTTCATCTGTCTTCTGTCAGCTTACTTGGCAGGCATAGCTGTCCCTGAGCTTCCTGCTGAGGATTATTTAGACAGCGATGAAGCTCTCGGTATCGGAGCGGGTTCAGCAGCTGTATTCGGTCTGGGGCAATGGCTGCGCCATTTCGATCTCGACCGCAAACCACTGATTGACGGACCGATTCTATTTGACCGTTCGCTTCAGTCATTTTTGGGAGGCGAATATTATCCCGGCAAAACCAATTTCCTCGACAATACTTTTGGATCGGCCGTCACCGGTGTAGGTGCGGGTTTGATCCTGTTTACGGCCGATATAAACTGGCCCCAGGGCGATAAAACCAAAACAGTAATGCAGGATATGTTCCTGTTTACCGCCGGAATAACCGCTACAAAGGGTGTTACCGACATGGTCAAAGGTGTTTTCGCGCGCCCGAGACCGTACACATACTACACCGAGATCACATTCGACAATCCAGGCAAGTATAGAAAGAGTCGCCATTCTTTTTTCTCCGGACATTCCTCCAGCGCGTTTTTTGCTACAGCTTTTTTGAACAAGAGACTGCGTTCGATAATGCGCTCGGAGTTGTCTGCCTCCGAGTACCATGACTGGCGCTGGGCACCGCCGGCGGTTTTATTCGGGTGGGCTTCCTATGTCGGCTACAGCCGGATCCATGCCTATAAGCATCATTTCAGCGATGTCATCCTCGGGGCGGCGGCAGGCATTCTTATAGCTGAGCTTTTCTACTGGTTCGGCGAGAACGAAAAAGAAAACGTCGGAGAAGCTTCCGGCGTAAACTACTTATTCAAAATTTCTTTCAGTTTCTGATTATATGAATGTCTTGACGATCTCCTTCTGAAGCCCCTGCAGGTCGGCATAGGCCTTGTTGATTTCAGCTATTTTCTCATCGAGGCGTTTCATCAACTGCTGTTTTTCCAATCCGTTGCGCAAAACGATCAAAAGATCATCATTGTCCCACGGTTTTTCAATATACTGGAACAAGCCGACCGTGTTGATCGCCTTGATAGCGTTCTCCTTGTCGGCATAACCGGTCAGGATGATCCGAATAATCTGCGGTTTTATCTCACGCACTTTTGCTAAAAAGGTGATGCCGTCCATTTCAGGCATGAGGTAGTCCGAAATAACCAACTCGACATCTTCCTTTTTAATATATTCAAGCGCTTCTTTGGCCGACAGAAAAGTTTCAATCTTGTAATCAGTTTCAAGACCTAAAAACGATTTCAGGCTGGTCAAAACCATCTCTTCATCATCGACTATCACGATTGTTGCGGTAGCGGTGTCATCTGCCATATTTATCTCCAGTATATTAACTTTTCTCGATTCCGATCAGGGTAATATCGTCCTCAGCATTCTTAGCGGTAAAACTATTTACAGAATCGATCAACTTTTCGACCAGTTCCCCGCAGGTTTTGTAATCGAACTTTTTAAGGCAGTCGCACATAGCCTTGTTTTCGAAAAACTCGCCCGCTGAACTTTTGGCTTCATTCAATCCGTCAGTATATAACACCAAATAGTCGCCCGGGTCAAGCTCAACAGTGATCTCATCACCGGCTTCGAAACTATCCTGATCCATCATACCGAGCATCATGCCGTTCGATGCCACCCTTTCGAAATCAGCCTTTGCGGGTTTGACCAGGTACGGGTATGGCAGACCGCCGTTGGCAAACCGGATTTTCGACTGCAAGGAATCGATCTCAGCTACCGATGCGGATATGAATGTATCGGGCGGGAGACCGCGCCTGATGATCTTGTTCATGCCGGTCAGAATCTCGGCCGGGCTGAATTCACTTCCAGCAAAAGAACTGAAAGCGAACTTGAGAAGCGCAGTCGAAAAGGCGGCCTGGATTCCATGACCGGTGGCGTCAGCCAAAAGCAAACACAGTCGCCCATCGGCGATATTGATTATATCATAAAAATCGCCACCGATTTCCATCATCGGATAATAAGCCGACCAGAACTTGAAACCATAAGCTTCCGGTAGCCTGCGGGGTAAAAGCCGTTTATGCACACGCCGCGCGAGCTCCAGCTCTTCTTTCAGGATATTTTCCCGCCTGATAACCTCTGCCCTGCTTATGAGGACAGAGTCAAGCTCATCGATCTTCTCACGCAATGACTGCCGCAGGCTTCTGGTTTCGAGCGCGCTCCTGATAGCCAGAAGAACCTGGTCGTTGTCCCAGGGCTTTTCTATGTATTGAAACAGTCCGACTTCATTGATTGCCCTGATTGCGTTTTCCTTGTCGGCGTAGCCGGTCAAAAGTATTCGAGGTGTTTCCGGCTGATGATGCTTGACCTGTGCCAGCAATTCGAGGCCGTTCATCTCGGGCATCAGAAAATCTGAAATTATCAGGTCAATCGGCAAGCGCTTAATATAGTTCAGTGCCTCGAGTGGCGATTCAAACCGGACCAGTTCGTGATCTGTTTCCAGTTCAAGAAATGATCCCAGGCTGTCCAGTACCAGCGGTTCATCATCGACTATCACTATTCTCGCTGATCCCGCATTCTTACCCATATTGTCATTCAAAACGGTAACTCCATAACAAACAAAAACAACTACGCCACCCGGGTGATCAGGCTCCTGAGCCTCTTGACGATCGTTTTAAGGACACCCTGGGCGATCTGTACATGGTCAGCCAGAAGATCGATAAAATCATCGCGGTCGATTCGAAGCAGTTGCGAATCCTCAACCGCTGTGGCGGTCACAACACGAGGCTCCTCGTCGAACAAAGCCCAGGTCCCGAATGATTCCCCGGCCTCCGCCACCGAAATCTCGGTCTCGCCCCGATGAAGCTTGATACTGCCCTCCCGAATCAGGTAAAGGGCATCCGCAGGATCGCGTTCCCGAAAGATTACATCACCTTTGATCATTTCGACTTCCTCGGTGATCGCCGCCAGGGTGGCCAGCTGTTCGGTCGGCACTTCGGCGAACACCTCGATATTCTGCAGGAATATCACTTTCTCGATAATCGTAAGCATCGTTTTATTATCCCCCTATTGCAAACATCTGATAATAATCTATTCAATCATGTTTAAATTATCAACCTGTTCTCGCCAGCGCCAGACGGGCAGTCTCACGGATGATCGGGTCGTAGCAGTTCGCCATTTTCTCTGTCATCTGTCTCAGCCTGTCCGACCTGACATCTATCGAATAGTAGATCGCGCAGGCTGAAAGCCAGCTGTCACGCCCTTCGATCAAGTAGGCCAGCGCGTCGATAGTGTCCTTGCGCGAGACCTTGAAAAGCGACTCCGCCTTGCGTAAAATCGATTCATCGGAAATATCATCCAGAATCGGAAATATGTATTTCTTGATATTCGAGCGCAGCAGGTTGTCCAGAAACTCGATAGCGTTGGCATGAAGTTCCTTCTTGCCCGAAGTTATACCCAGGTATGCATTGTAGATATCATCAGGCGGATACACCAGACCCAGCAGGCGGAATATCCGCTCCAGGTTGTGCTCCTGTTTTTCGACCAATGCCTTCTGCAACAGTTTGGAGGCCGGGTTGTCTATGAACCTGTCTCGTAAATACAGTATCTGCAGGATTTCATAGTATGAACGGGTTTCATGAATCAGGGCGGTCTCCAGCTCATCTGAATCGAACCGCAGATCGACGTAACGGGTACGCAGGCTGTTTAGGGCCTTTACCACCTCGTATTTCAGGGCTGGAGGCATTTTTTCCAGGCAGTCGGTCAGGATATCGACAGTCTGCTGGTCAGGAATCAGCTTCATTACACGCGGTATGTTGGCACGAATCAGGTACTCCACCTTCTCATCCATCAGGTAGTCATGTAATGTGCCCAGTATCGCAGTACCGAACTGTGCCAGCGCGTTGCGGGCAACTACCCGGTAACGACGATCCGCCAGCTTCTCCAGCAAAAGGGGAAGGTAGTGGCGGTCGCGCAAATTCCCGATCGCCTCAATTGCCGCCTTGACGACATCCAGAGAGGAATCCTCCAGAAGCCGTTCGATATATACCTTGTACTCGGGCACATCCATCTTACCCATCAGGCGCGCCAGTTGCCGTCTTCCCTCTGCGCCGGTATCGTCATTGCTGTCAAGGACACTATTTATAAACGAACGCGAGATCAACTCATAATCCTGCTCTCGACCATCTTCCACCAGGCAGGCCATGGCCGCAAATTTGATACTTGTATCCTCATTGTCCAAAAAGCGTCTGAAGTTTTGATGCCGGTCTGCCCTGCCATAAGTAATCAAAAAATGAACCGCCGCACGACGAACTTCCAGGTCAGAATCGGACAGGAGCCGTTCAACCTGCTCAGACTGTTCAGCCGAGCCATGCATTCTCAGAAGCTCAACCGCTTTGCTTCGGACCTCACTGGATTCGTGCGACAGAAGCGAGACAACCCTGTCTCCGGGACTGATTTTCTTTACATGCGAAAGCGTGTCCAGGGCGTAAACAACCTGACGGGTATTGCCGCTTTCAAGTAATTTCAAGAGCGTATCTATTGTCGAGCGGTCGTTGATCGGAATCCGCAACTGGTCGAAATCGATAGTTCTTTTCTCGATCGCCCGGCGGAATGAGTTGATATATTCACGCCTCATTAAAACGGTCAGAACCAGCCAGACTAACAAGAGTCCGATCACAACCAGGCTGATTTGCTTTACGCTTAACTGCAAGACCAAGGTGCACAAAAGCAACAAACCACCCGCTAAACCGCGGAACCAGCGGTCGACGAACATGTCTATGAAAATCTTGGTGCGTTTCTTGACCTCCAGAGACAACGGCAAAAACAGTAGTTCACGGCCGGTCTTATCCAGCGAATACTTGATACTGCCGTCGGTTCCGCGAAGCAGGACAGCGGCTGTCAGCCCGGGTGCCAAGAACATGAATACAGATCCGGCCATAAGCCCCAGAGGCAAAAACATGATCACCCCTCCCACGCCCAGAAATCTAATGATCCTGTAAGCGAAAACCATCTGCAGTACGAGCGAAACCAAACTCAAACGGCCGTAAAATTTACCCAGAAATGACGTCAGATCCGATTTGTCGGAGAAAGACTGGTAGGAGACTGTCTTGAACTGGAAGTCGACAAACGAAGCCACCATCATGGTCATGGCCACGATGCCGACAATCAGGAGCAGGTGGCGGGACTGAAACACAGTCGAAAAGACACGCATAAGGTTCTCACGCCCCTCTCGCAGGCGTCCCGGTGTTTTCTCCACGATCTGATCATCGCGCTTTTTTATCGACCAGACCACATTGATGATCACTCCACAAATGACCAAAAGCCCGATACAAAACAAAAGCAGGTTCTCGGTGGCAACGTCGAAGTTTTTTACTATGATCCCGGTCACCTCGCCACCGGTAAATGCTCCCACGATGCCCCCCAGTCCCAGAAGCACAAATATCCGCTTGGCCTGGGCGGCATTAAAGACAGCATTGGCCAAAAGCCAGAACTGCGAGGTAGTCAGCGCGCCGAAAATCGAAACCCAGGTATAAAAGGCATAGTAAACCCAGTTCTGGTTAATTGTTACCAGCCATCTCAAAACTACCAGGTTTACGATTATAATCAGGTACGTCAGATAAATCAGCCGGTTTAATTTAAACGACCTGCTGGCTTTGGAATACATACTTACTACCGGCGCGGTCACCAGCGCGGTTATGATAAATACCAGCGGAAGCATTTCCGGGCTGACCTTGATCAGAAACAGTGAGTCCCTGGCCGGCTTGAGAAAATAGTAGGTCATCAGGATCAGATAATAATTGGCGAACATCAAAAAAGTGATCAGGATTTCGCCCTTCCTGATATCCAGGATTGATTTAAAAAAGTCTCTCATATAGAAATATTCACCTTGCTCCCGATACTCAATTCACAAGCTATGTGTTTTCAAGCTTTTTGTCCAGATCGACAGGAAGCCTGATTGTAAAAGTCGTGCCCTCGCCGGGCCGGCTGTCGACCTCGATATTACCGTGATGGGCTTCGATTATCTGGTAGCAGATCGAAAGCCCCAATCCGGTGCCGATCCCGACTCCCTTGGTGGTAAAACCGGGATCGAATATCTTATCCATGATTTCCGGCTTGATTCCGCACCCGTTGTCGGAAATCCGTATGACAACCATCCCATCTTCCAGGTATGTTGCAATTTCCATTTTACCTTCTCCATAGATAGCCTGGCGGGCATTGATGATCAGATTCAAAAAAACCTGGTTGAGCTGTCCGGGAAAACAGGCGATCTCGGGAATCTTGCCAAAATCACAGAGGACCTCGATACCGTGTTTGAGCTCGTGATGAACCAGGGTGAGTGTGTCCTCGATACCCTCGTTTACATCAGCACTTTTTAATTCAGCCTCATCCAGCCGGGCGAAAGACCTCAACCTGCGAACGATATCTGTAACCCGGTCGGAACCGGTTGCGATCACACGGTTGGCATTATCGATCGCATTGAGATATTTTTTGAGTTTGTCGCTCAGATCGCATTCGCCCAGGCAATGGTAATCGACGATCTCGTGCATCTTAGCTACCGCGCGGGTGAGAGTGTTGTTTATGCTGTTGATCGCCCCGACCGGGGTGTTGATCTCATGCGCCACACCTGCCACCAGCATGCCCAGCGAAGCCATCTTCTCAGACTGCACTAATTGTGACTGGGCGGCGCGCAATTCACGATGAGCGTGCTCGAGCTGATTCAGCGCACGTTCTAATTCATCTGTTTTTTCCAGTTCTTTTTTCTGGAAGTCAATCTCCTGTTGCATCAGCTTGCGGTTCATTTCCTGCTCTTTGGCCCGGCGCTCCTGCTCGAGAGTTCGCGCCGACAGCTTTTTGACTTCCTCGAGTTGAGCCTGCAAGCCGAGATGCATACTCGAAAACTGGCTGGCAAGGTAGACCGCCTCTGAGATTAAAATCACAATTATACCATAAAGGTAGTAGAGAAAGTAGTTGGGAATGATATTGGGTAGCAGTGTGAGGTCCAGGAGCATCTGGTACAATGAAAACAATATGAACATGAGATGCCCGATTCCGATTATCCAGACCGCCGGACGTTTCTGCAAAGCCGCCTTGATCAGGATCACTATCGCGATCGTCAAAGTCGCCATGGCATAAAAATAGTAAATATAGCGAGGCAGAAAATAAGCTGGCAATAACAGGAACACTCCAACTAAAGCGAAGTACTTGAAACCTCGGGGGACCCTGTTATAGAGTTGTTCAAGTAAAAACCAGAGATTGAAAATACTGACTGTCACCAGCGAAATCTTCATCAGATACATCAAAAACAGGCTCATCCCCCGGCTGTGGGTGACCCCCATCTGAATCGGCGCAAAGCTTATTCCCGCGAGCCCCAGACACAACATAGCAAACAAGAGGTATTGCTTTTGCCGGGGAGGATAGAAATAGATCAGCACAGCCAAAAGACAAAACGCCAGCGCAAGACCGGTAAAAAACATCTGATGACGGCTGGCCATCTCGAATTCACCCATAAAATGGGAAAACGCCAGGTCATAATCGTAAATCCACGCGCTGAAGCCATAGCCCAGGTACATGAATGTTGCATAGTGCGGATTATGATTCGAATAACGGATCGCCAGTATATGTTTACCGGTATCTTTGAATTCAAAAGCCACCGGGACCGGCAACCTCTGGACATAAATCTTTTCCTGCTCGGGATCTGCCGAGGGTTGACCAAGGCGTTTGATGAGTTTGCCATTGAGATAGATTTCACTGGCACCTGACTGAAACAGAATCAAGCCCAAAAGACTATCTGCAAAACAGGGATCCACTTCGAGTTCTGTCCTGAACCAGCCGATTCCTGTCCATCGCGAGGACAGTTCATCGAGCCGGACTGATCCGCTTACACGCCATTCGGAATAATCGAATTTGGGTTCAGCCCAGGCCGGGTTGTCGCCCGGATGGTAATGCCAGTTCTCGATATGCAGACCTGATTTCAACAGCTTGCAGGGATGCCCGCTATCGCCCTCGCCAAAAGCAGAAAGCGAAACGGAAAATAAAAGCAATAGCGTCAATCCGAGATATGACTTTATCAATATGCTCATAACCCAATCTGTATCCGCAATTTTATGTGGATAATCAATATATTATGTGTTCAAAAGCAACGCAATTCAAACTACATGAACCGTCATCAGCCCTTAACCGCGCCAGCTGAAAGTCCCGCCACAATGCGTCTCTGAAACAAGACTGTCAGGATGATAACCGGTATGGTGGTAATACAGGCCGCGGCCATGATATTGCCCCAGGGAATTTCACCATGAAGTCCCTGAAACAAAGCGATTCCCACCGGAACAGTCCTGGCGGAATGATCCGCGGTAAGTATCAAGGCAAACATGAACTCATTGAAAGCAAAGATAAAGACCAGAAGCATAGTCGACAGTACAGCCGGAAGCGCGATCGGGATTATAACACGCCAGTAAACCTGAAACGCCCCGCAACCATCCAGCCGCGCGGCTTGATCAAGCTCATCGGGAAGTTGCGAGAAGTAACTCACCAAAATCCATAAAGACAGCGGAAGAACCCAGGCAATATAGGGCAGTATCAAGGCGATATATGAGTTGATCCAGCCCAGACCGGAAAAGATCTTGAACAGGTAGCCGACAATCGAGATCTGAGGAAACATGGACACCGACAGTGCAATAAACAGGATCATCATCCTTCCCATGGGACGCAGACGAGCGATCGAAAAGGCCGCCAATGAAGCGATTGAGACGGCGCCGACCGCGCTCACAGCCGATACCAGCAGGCTGTTTTTGAGATAATCCATAAAATGCAGGTTGCCCGTAAACAATACATCGGAAAAATTGCCCAGAGTGAATGAATAATCGGTGCCTTTTGCCAGGTACTCCGGATTTTCTCCCAGCGCGGTCACGAGCATAAATATCACCGGCTTGAGGCAAAATCCAAGCACAAAAATCCAGCCCAGATTATACAGCGTTTTTTGTCCAAAACTGTCTTTCATTACTCCCTTTCGAATCGGCTGAAGCGGACATACAGGATCGACAGGGCCATGGCGATAACGAACAGGACAACCGAGATAGTCGAGGCGTAACCGAAATCACCGATCAGGTAATATTCATAACCATACAACGACAACGCCGAGGTGGCGCCTCCCGGCCCTCCGCCGGTAAGGACATATATTACATCGAACACCCGCAGGCTGTCGATAGTACGGAACAATAGCGCGACTACAATGACCGGTTTTAGAAGAGGCAGGGTGAGGCTGAAGAACCTGCGGATAAATCCAGCGCCGTCGATTTTGGCGGACTCATGGAAATCATCGGGAACAGCCTGAAGTCCAGCCAGGATAATAATAGCCACGAACGGCGTGGTTTTCCAGACATCGGCCACAGTCACCGCCCAGAATGCGGAAAAGCTTCCCCCCAGCCAGTTGATCGGTTCCGTTGTCAGGCCGAATTTGGTCAGTACAAAATTGGCCAGACCGTAATTGTAATTGTAAATCAGCTCCCAGATCCGGGCCGAAACAGCCGAGGGAATCGCCCATGGTATCAAAACCGCCGCCCATAGCAGAGCTTTTGAGTTCGTGGCCTTATGCAATACCAGCGCAAAGACCATTCCCAGCAAAAGCTCCAACGGCACCGCCGCCATAACAAACAACAAGGAAAACCTCAATGACTGCCAGAAACTGCTGTCGCCACCCAGACTGCGATAGTTATCCAGGCCGTTGAATTCGCTTTGAAGGAATGGCACATCCTTGTAAAAACTGTTCAGCAGTGTACCGACCACAGGCACCAGAACAAATCCGGCCATAAATAAAAACAGCGGGAGCAAGAAGATGTACCCGCTGAGATTATTATGTCGATAAACCGTCAGCATATTTTATTGTGAGTACCTGGATACGATCGTTTCGATTTCTTCATCAGCTTTCCGAAGCGCATCCCGCGGAGTCATCTCCCCGGCCAGGGCGGAATTCAAATATCTTTGCATCACCTCCGAGACCTGGGTATAATACGGCAATGTCGGCCTCGGGTAGGCGTTCTCGAATATCTCCTGTAACTGGGCAAAATGAGGAAGTTGATTCAGCACTTCATGGTCGTCGTAGACATCCCTGCGACCCGGATTCCAGCCCAGGTTAAGGGCCAGTTTCTTCTGGGTTTCATATGATGTCACAAATCTAACAAATTCCAGGGCCTGATCGGGCAGATCGCAGAAACGAGAAATACCGATATGCCATCCGCCCAGAGTCGCCACGCTCCGGCCTCCCTCGAAATGAGGCAGGGATGCGATCGCGAACTTGTCTCTTACCGCTGAGTTTTCGGCTCGATGGAGCTTGTAGGCGTAGGGCCAGTTGCGTTCGAAAAGCGCTTTGCCCTGCTGGAAAAGGACCCGTACCTCTTCCTCGGTGAATTCCGTATACGTGTTGGGAGGAGAGATCTCATAATCCGCGATCATGGCCCTCATCATCCTCAAGGCTTCGAGGTTGGCTTCGGTATTGATTTCAATCTCGCCCGATTGATTTACAATTCCACCCCCGCCGGAAACAGCCACTTCCAGGAAATTGCATATCAACCCTTCGTATTGCGCGCCCTGCCATATATAACCATAGAAATCCGCCCGCTCATCCTGCATTTCAGCCTGGATGCGTACGGCCTGCTCGATCAACTCCTGCCAGGTTCGCGGCGGATCATCGTAGCCGAAACGATCTAACAAGTCAGCGCGATAATATAACAAACCTCCGTCGACATAGACTGGAAGGGCGATTAATTTATTATTGTAGCGGTCAGCCAGCTCGATAACATTCCGGTAAAACGGCTCAAGGCTGAAGCTTCCATCGGAACCGAACTGCTCGAGATCCAACAGCCACCCGGAAGCGGCCATCTGTGCCACCCAGGCGACATCCATCAAAAAGATATCCGGATCACTGCTTTCGGCTTTGAGAGCCACAACCAGCCCCTGGCGACGTTGGTCGGTATCGGTCGGCTGTCGATTTACAGTGATTTTAATCCCGGTTTCAGCGGTAAACTCATCGGCCAGTTCTTCCCAGAAATCGATTTCGGCCGGAGCACCGCCGACTGTGAAGACCAGGTTACTCTCTTTTTGACCGCCACATGATAACACCAGGCAGACAGCGATAACGATTGAAATATATCTGAAAAGCATCATGCAGCCCCATAGTGAATTGATGTACCGACATTTATAATACAGATAGGGCTGGCTGGTGGCAAGTATAAACTCAATTCTACAAGTGCTTAAGCAGGACATATACCTGTATCGATTTTGGTCTGAACATACTAAATTAGCGGACAGGTGAACCACCTGTCCGCTAATTTACTCGGTCAGCAATACAATCAATTAGTCATCGCAGTCATCTTTATGGATATAGCCCTGTTTATCCCCCAGCAG
>WJMC01000034.1 GCA_014728145.1 Candidatus Zixiibacteriota bacterium
CCCGGCCCGCGATATCGAGAACGTCGAATCAGAATTGATTTTCTCTGATCTTTTGACAACTGAATCACGGCTGGAGAGAATTGAACGGCAGGCTCGACTGGCCAACGATGAAAAAGCCAAACGGGAAGTCGCGGTACTGCATAAAGTCAAAACACATCTCGAGGATGAAAAGCCATTGCGTGAACTCGAGCTGTCTGCCGATGAGGCCAAAACAATCAAGGGCTTTCAATTTCTGAGCCGTAAACCAAAGCTTATTATCTTAAACATCGGCGAGGATGATATTCCTGACAGGCAGGAGATCGAAACGGAATTCAGGCAGAAATTCGAGGGCAGAGAGGTCGGTCTGACATCGATCTGCGCCAGAATTCAGGCAGAGTTGATTGATCTGGACGAAGATGACCGCGAGGAATTCATGCAGGACCTGGGATTGCCTGAATCAGCCCTTGACCAGATGATACGTAAATCCTTCGATCTTCTGGGCCTGATCACATATTTTACCGGCGGAGAAAAGGAAGTCCGGGCCTGGACTGTCCGCAGGGGTGCGAAATCTCCAGAAGCCGCCGGAGTTATCCATAAAGACTTCGAGAAAGGCTTCATCAAAGCCGAAATATACTCCTATGACAAATTGATCGAATACGGATCAGAAGCTGAAGCTAAAAAACATGGGGCACTGCGTATTGAGGGCAAGGACTATATCTTCCGGGATGGCGATACGGTTTTATTCCGTTTCAACGTTTGAGAGTTGACGTCGTCGCTCTTCTTTTTCAAGCCTTTCCAGTTTTGGCGTGAACAATTCATGGATTTCTTTTCTGCTGATAGTTCGTTCCGCTTTTCTCTTGAGCGTAAGCTTGTTCAAACCTCCGCTTCTCCATCCGAGATTCTCGCTCAACTGACGATAACGGGCAATTTTCTCATGGATTTCCGAATCTGAATCGTTCCCGAATATACCCCACATGCAGGTACGCGGAGCGCGATCAAAACAGGAGAAGCGAATCTTCCAGCTCTCTTTTTTAACTCCGTAGCAGTCCGAAACATAATGCGGTACTTTCTCCAAAAACCATCCCTCTGAATCGACGATCATCACAGCCATCTGACCGGATGGTCTGCGCATGATGACTTTATTCTGGACGATTCTGGCCTGCACTTCACTGTCGAGAATCAGGTTTCCGGTCATGAGGTGCTTTCCGGATCCCATGAAATCATCACGCATCAGGTAAATCAAATCCTGCTTGTCGAAATGGATCGAACGCTTCACGATCACCGGATTGTCCAGACGGGTGTAACCGGAATGCTCAGCGCTGATATAATCATGGTCAGGGTTGGATTCCCATTCGCTCTGCTTGACTTCAGCATCTCGCCGAACCGAGAACAGAAGCTTTGGTAAAAAGCGGTTGATCTCCTGACCATCGACTTCCAGTGTTGAATGTGAGGATGTCTTGCGGAAATAATTCCTGCCGGAAGGATCGCCGGTAAAGACATAGGTACCGGAATCGACAACGAAGTTCTCTCCCCCAGTGGAGTATTCGATCGCCAGCAGATCATTGTGCTTGAAGCCATTCAAGACTCCTGAACGCACCGGGTTGGCGAAGAAACTCATATAGCTGTCACGCGCGCGCAGTACCGCCAGGCCGGAGATAGGAAAATAAAGCGATGCCTGCCGGCGTGGACGTATTACGACATTATCGAAATATCGATTCTGAGCTTTCTCGCCCAGCCACCACAGAAGCTCATACTCGGGACGGATTTGCGGGTGGCTGAACCCCTCCAGCCCGATTAAAACCGCGGCCAGATCCCAGAGGTAGCGTGGATCCCGTTCAGCTCGATCATCGAGGCAAAACAATCGATCGGAACCGCTGTCGCCGAAATTGGGAAGAGTCTGATCAGGCTTGGCCAGATAGTAGGTAACCGCACAACTTTTCTGGAGGCGGGATTTATACTCGAGACTAAAGCTATCACCACTTCGCTCGACAAAACTATATGCAAATAAAAACAACTCCAAAAGCACCAGGTGATAATTCAATGATGATTCGTAACTGACACCATCGGAGCCGATCTGCGCATAGATTTCCTGTTCGATTTCCTCCCTGGCAAAGTTGTACCATTGAGCCCCGCAAGTTGTGGTATCAAACAATCTGCCCATAACCAAGAGACCGACCAGATCATAAAGGTAGATGTTAATCGAGATCCCGGGTCCCTGCTTTTCGAGGTTGTTCCAGATGAAAGCGCCATGCTGAAAGAGCGAATAAAAAAAGTGCGTCTTGAAACTCAATGAAAATGCCTCGTCCCCGAATATGCGATATGATGCCAGCCAGTTGACTGCCCTGATCGAAGCCTCCATCGGATTGACCCAGTTTATACCATAGGGACAGGGATTTTCCAGGATCCAGTCTTCAATCAGTTGAACGTACTTGGTCAGGTATTTTTTCAATCCGCTCAGCCGGTACGCTATCGCAAGGTCGATTAAATAATGAAAACGCGAAAGCTCCCAGGGAACTTTCGCATCGGAATAATCTCCCCAGAAAATCAGGGGCACACTCGAATAGAAATCCTTTTTCCAGATCCGGCCCGACTTGAAATCCAGATGCCAGTCGACTTTCTTACCGAGATAGTTATATCCGCCACCATGGATATTGAATCGGTGATGAAGCACTTCATCGGCTCGTTTGAGGGTAGCCTGGAATTTGTCAGGATAGTGCTTCCTGATTAAGGTGATGATCTGATCTGTCTCCTCCGCCGCCATCACGGGAGTCCGTCTGCTGATACTGCAAAACAGTTCCTCAAGTGATTTGCGGTTCGGACAATTCTCCAGCAACTGCTCATATTCCGGGCAGTGAATCCATTGGAGCTTAGACGCGATCAGGTTCATCTCTTCAGCTTACCATCATAAACCGCTCGAACTGATAGCATACTGCCGGGTGGGCATTTGATCAGATTCCGGTTGAATGTCTTCTTCCTTGTTGAAGTTTTCATCCAGAAGCCGAACGATCCTCTCGGCAGTCTGCCCATCCCACATAATCGGTCGCTTGTTGTTGGTCAAACCGTTTTGCAGGATGAACTCGAGCTGTTGAATAACTTTGTCCCGGTTTAATCCGGTGACTTTATTTGTGCCATCCGATATGGTGACCTGGTGCGGAGTACTATTTGACAATGTCAGGCAGGGCACACGTAGCCAGGCGGCCTCCTGTTGCACTCCACCAGAATCGGTCAGAATCAGACGGGCATTCTTTTCCAGCTTGATAAACTCCATGTATCCGCAGGGATCTATCGTTTTGACATTCAGGTTGTTCATAATCGAAGCGCATGCGTCGCTTGAACGCATAATCCTGCTGGTGCGCGGATGCATCGGGAACACAACCTTGATACGCTCAGCTACCTGCGTAATGATATCATTGAGTTTTTTGAGATTCTCGGGGTCGTCGACTATCTCTGGATGATGGACTGTCAGTAGCAGGTAGTCCTGGTTGACGAGTTCCAGGCATTCCAGGATATCGTTTTGTTCTATCTGGGGCATAAAATTTTTCAGGGTGTCGATCATCAGGCTCCCAACCAGGAAAATTCGATTGATATCCAGCCCTTCTTTTATCAGATGCAGGTTATCACCGTCACTGGTGGTAAAACAGATATGTGACACAGAATCTATGATTTTGCGATTCTTTTCCTCGGTAATGCTGTTGTCATAAACCCGCACACCGGCCTCGACATGAACGATCGGGATGTTCATTTTGGAGGCCGCCAGGGCACTTCCCAGAGCTGAATCGGCATCTTCAAATATAACCAGCATATCCGGATTTTCCTTGATCAAAGTATTTTCCATCTTGATCAGGGTCGCCCCCAGATGCCAGCCATGAGTGCCGGAACCGATTCCAAGTGAGTAATCCGGTCCCGGAAGACCAAATTGCTCGAAAAATATCTGGGACATATTGTGATCGTAATGCTGGCCGGTATGGACCACCGTTACTTCGAATTTCTCAGGATGCTTCTTGAGCTCGAAGTAAAGGGGCGCCATCTTGATTATATTCGAACGGGTCCCGCAGACCAGCATCAGTTTCATCATGACTTCACCTTTTCTCGTTTCGATGTTTTGGCCTTCGATGATTCGGTTTTAGGCTTGTTAACGGCAGATTTCCGGGGCGCGCTTTTGGCCTTTGCTGTCGCAGTCTTTTTGGATGTTGTCTTTTTTGTGGCTGTTTTTGCTTTTGTCTTTGACGATGATTTGGTTTTGGAGGATTTTGATTTCGCAGTTGCAGATTTCTTTTTTCGGGCAGTTTTCTTCTTATCAAGCTCGACGGATTCGTCCTTTGTCACTGTTTCATCATCATTAAACTGTCTGCCGGAATCTTCAGCTTCCGTATCGCCAGCAGGTTCGACCTCGTTAACGATATCCAGTAGCTCCTGGTTGAGACGGTCAGGACGGTCGACAGTTTCGATCAAGCCACCCATCTCATAAATCCGGGCCAGTTCCTGGTCGGGACGAGGCGCTTCTGACTCTTCATCTCGTTCTGTATCTATCCCGGCCTGCTCCTGCTTTTCCACAGGTACATCCTGTCCACTTTTGGTCTCTACTGATTCCGGTCCGCGCATAAGCGTGATCGCCTTGAACTTCGCTTTATCTTCATTTTTATTCAGCCTGGGGTTCATTATCTCAAGTTCATACTGGAGGTCATCGTTATCGCTTCGCCTCTCATCCTCGGCGGATTCTACAACACGGGTAGTGCTCAGCCGACGGTAGTACAGGAGCGTACCGATTATAACCAGAACTCCGGCAATTAGTGGAATATATGACAACCTGAAACGGATCCTTTCGGGCTGTGAAAGCGTATACCCCTCGTTGACCGAGATAAACGGCTGACTCTGTGCTCTCCGATCGGAAGATTCAGAACCTTGTCGGGCAAAAATGAAATCATTCATGTTCATCCGGTATTCATCTGAAGCACGTTTATAGATGTAATCTAAGCGAGAGATAAGTTCTGCCTCGCTGTACTGAAATTCTAGATTGTTCCATTGGGTAATATATTTTTTCAAAGAGTGGACATAATTGTCGAGGATTTGCCGGGAAAGCTCGGGATGCCTTGTTCTGACCGAAAGCTTGACAGCTGAATTACCGGCATCCAGCTTGGCGGTGGTAATCTCATTGAGTTTTTCGAACGCGTAGGTGATATCTTCGATGACGAAATATTCCATCAGATTGATCCGGTATTTACCGTACTTATAGCCGATCTCATAGAGGTCACGCACTACTGCACGCTGAACCTCCGGGGATCGTAAAAGCGACGGATATACCGCTAATGGCAGGTCGGCAATATGCTCCCGAATCAGGACGGTCTCGTCACCTTCTGTTTCGAAATACTCTTTGACCTGATGCTGTACCGCAGGACAGATCATAACAGATGCGGTGTACTCGGTCGTATGAGCCAACAGTAAAAACAGACTGCAGATAATCGAAATCAGTCCCAGCGCAATAAATAGATATTTGCGAGAATGATACAATTCTTTGATTGAATTCCTGCGTTCTTTAATCTTAGTATTTCCCCCGCCCTTTTGGCTGATGCTTTCCGGAGCTAACTTATCCTCCATAACCTAAGTCCTATCCTATAGCGAAACATCTTTTTATTCTCTGCCAGTTTGGCCCTCTGCCAGTCTCCTCTCTGGCGAGAGCTCGACTTAATCTCGCGATCATCTGCGGGCGTCATCCGATTGACGCCCGCAGACAGAGGTACTCATAATGAACTATCCTGTCATAATCCGATAGCGAGAAAATTTTGTCTCCTGCCGTAAATTCCAATTTTACCGGCTGTTTCTATTAATTTATTAGCAATAGCTGTGCCAGAATTGCACAGCACACCTTAACCCACTGAAAACCAAGAAGATAACTAATATTGAGAGCGGTCGATTTCCCGTTCCAGTTTAAAACGAGAGAAAAAAATATCCGGGACAGAGGAAAATTTTACTTGCCCAGTTCCGACTTAACTTGTGCCAGGGACTGTTTCAAGGGTGTAAGCGGGGTTTCAAAGCGAGATACTGTCTCGCTGATATCCAGGCCTGCAAACCTGGGCCTTGGGGCAGGTCGTTTTTGATTTTCAGCTGAAACCGGTTCGATCAACTCCGGATCATAGCCAAACACATCGGCAAAAAGGCAGGCAAAATCATAGCGAGAGACATAATCAGGTCCCCCCAGGTGTACGATTCCGATCATTTCCTTTAGAGCCCCTTCCAGCAACAGTTCCGCCAGGTTATCGATCAAAATCGGATTGGCGTACTGATCATCCGGAGCTGAAACTAATTGACCGGCCCTGAGATTGTCGTAAAAGTAATTTATCAGGTTGGTTTTGCCTTCACGCGGGGTTGCAAACAGCGCGCATGTACGGGCGATCAGGTAATTGGTGTAGTTTTCACGCAGGTATTCCTCGGCCAACAGCTTGCTCTCGCCGTAATAATTAAGCGGTTCCGGCGGATCATCGACTCTCCCGGGATGCTCGCGTCCACAGAAAATGTAATCTGTCGATACCTGAACTATAAGGGGATTTTTCTCACCGATGCTGTCGACCAGGTTGCGAAGCAGGTCGAAATTTGAGCGACGGGCACGCTCGCGATCGGTTTCACACCCGTCGACATCGACCCAGGCGGCCGAGTTCAGGATCAGGTCCGGAGCTACAGTTTCCACCAGCTTACGGCATTCGAGCGGATCAGTCAGGTCAGCCTGCACTTTTTCGTGTATGGCATACGTCTCCACGGGAGGCGTTTTGTGATATGCGGCAATCACTTCGAAGTGGGGCGCAAACTGCTTTAGCAGGGCCTCCCCCAAAAGGCCGGCACTCCCTGTAATCAGTATCCTGCGATTATTTTCCATAGACACCAGATATCCTGTTGGAAATTCAGATCAATTCGATATCTTACCCAACAATAATACAGGTTAAACGTTTCAGGTCAAGCGGTAGATATAGCCACCTAATACGATAGATTCATAGTGAGATATCAATGAAGCCTCTTGTCTGTGCTCATCGAGGCGCATCACAGGTCTGCCCGGAAAACAGCCAAAAAGCGATAGAGAAAGCTCTTGAAATGAGTGCGGACGCGGTCGAAATCGATATCAGGGCGACTTCCGACGGTGTCCCGGTGCTG
Source organism: Candidatus Zixiibacteriota bacterium (assembly GCA_014728145.1). Classification (NCBI taxonomy): domain Bacteria; kingdom Pseudomonadati; phylum Candidatus Zixiibacteriota; species Candidatus Zixiibacteriota bacterium. The sequence continues at coordinate 7,120 of WJMC01000034.1, forward strand.
ATGCACGATAAGAGACTTAAACGCGTAGCCGGGCTGGACAGGAAGATCAGCGAGGTCGATCTCGCTCAATTCAAACAGATCAGGCTGAACAATTCAGAGCCTCCTGCCATCCTGGAAGATATTCTGGCGGAATTCGGTCACAAAACTGAGATTATCCTGGATATCAAAACAAGTGGTCTGGAAAATAAACTGATCGAAATGATAAGGCGCCAAGACATTTCGGGGACTGTAATCGTTTCCGCTTTTAATCCGAAAATAATCAAACGATTCAGGATTGAGATTCCTGACATCCGGACTGCTCTGATACTGGGCAAGCACGCGCTTTTGCCACTGACCGCGAATTTCACATTCTACCTCGAGCATCTCAAAAAACGCACAGAAGTCGACTTCCTGCACCTTGAGTATTCTCCCAAATATATGGAAGCATACAGCAGTCTGCATGCTAAGGGAATTGATATCTCTTACTGGACTGTCAATCGAGCGGAAGACATTGAAGAAGTTCAAAAGCTTGAGCCATATTCGATTATGACAGATTATCCAGACAGGGCCCGTGCTATAATCGACAGCTGATCAAGTCAGTGTTTTAAGAAAATTTCCATGATCCCCAGGCCTGTCAAGACTGCAATCGAGACTACCAGACCGGCAATCAGCACCCCCAATGCCAGAAACCAGAATGACTGCTTGCGGTTCAGCTTGAGAATCCAGGCCGCCATCGTACCTGTATACGCTCCGGTAATCGGAAGAGGTATGGCCACGAACAGCATGATTCCCCAGTAGCCGTATTTGCGGACATTGATATCGGCTTTTCTGCGCGTCCGTTCGACATATTTGTCGAACAGTATGCGGTAGGGTTTTATCCGGTAGAACAGTTTATGAGCGGTTTCCAAAAACAGGTAGAAAACCGGGATAACCATGATATTTGCGAAAACGCAGATAATATACGCGATATGAAGCGGGATATCATTGGCAACCGCCAGCGGTATCCCCCCGCGCAACTCCGCGACGGGAAGCATTGAGAGTATAAAGGACTGTACATACGGATTCATATCTCTACCTGTCGGAAAACAATTCCGATAATACAGTTTCTTATGTCTGGAATCAATCTTAATCTGAAATGAAGACAAAAAAAGCCCCGCCCGGATCCAGGCAGGGCTTTTGATTTATTTAAAGAATCAGCAATCGGGTTGACCGTCACCGTCAGTATCGCAGGGAGCATTGCCACCTGCGAAAGCGTAATTGATGATCGTGACAGCATCGCTGACGTCGACCACCTGATCGCAGTTGGCATCACCGGAAGCCAATGGTTCCGGTGGATTGCCTCCCGAGAAGGCGTAGTTTACGATCATAACAGCGTCGGACACATCGATTTCATCATCACCGTTGGCATCACCGCAGGTATACGGCTGGTACTCCACCACATCCAGCTCAGCGTTAATCAGCAACGGGTTGTTGGCGGGATCGTTATTTTCGATCATGATATCAGTCAAGTAAGTTCCCGGTTCAAACTCGAGATCGGTCACGAATTGACAGTCGATAGTATCGCTCTCACCACCGGCAATTTCACCCGCGAGATGATCCAGCCTGAGCCAGTCGTAAGGCTTGAAGAATTCGATCGCCAGGCTGTCCTTGAGATATTCTGACCGGTAGACAACCTCGAGGCCATCTGTACCATCATGGCTTTCGATACCGACCGTACAATAGTTCTTGGTAAAGCCGGGAGCGATCGAGAGATACTGGTAGAGAATACTGCCGTCGGCGTTGATGATCACCTGCATATTGACCACATCACCCGGATCAGCCCTGTACTCGGGATAATCGGTGAACTGGATGATACAACGCTGGGCGTTCTTATCTACGTAGACATGGCTTTCGGGATTGTCATCGTCATCCGGATTCAAGTCATCCCAGAGAACCGCCAGGATAGCGTTGGGAGTAAACGTATACGGTATCGGCTGTGAGATTCGGGAATCCAGCCGGGTGGAATCGAAACCGATCAGACCGTTGGAACCGATATAGAACTCATCGTAAAGAGTGCCATAGAACGGAAAATCGAAATCGAGTTTAATTGGACCGTAATAATTGTCATCATCGAGATTGGCGACTACATCAACACCTGTGGTAGAAATATCTGTCCAGTCGAATTTAGGTCCGCTGGGCTCGTCAGAGTCAGCCCAGTAGTAGCCGTATTCATCCGGACCACCCAGGTCATAGCGGACCGGCATACCCTGCACATCGTTCTCTTCGCCCTTGGGCAAATCTGACGGCAGGTAGGCTTCATCCGGATATTCATGCGAGGCAGATTCGATCCTGCCCTCGGCCAGACTATAAGCAAACGCAGGGCCGGCATCGCGCAGATGAGGCACCAGGTCGATATTATAGATCAGGCCACCCTGGCCGGAATTTTCTATTATCAGTTGAGCAGTCGTCGTATCGCCCTGGGTCAGGATTTTATCAAACGAACCCGGGTTAACCGCCATGACCGGCGGGAAATCTATTCGCAGGTCGTCGACATACCAGTTGTCCATGCCGGAAGCTTCACCAAAGCTTCTGAGGCGAACCTGCAGGCTCTGGTGATGGGCATCTGCCGGAAGCTCGAAACTCATATATTCGAACTCCTGCATCGCAGTATCAGCACCTTCATGCGTGACCAGGTTGACCCAGTTTCCGGAGCTGTTGCGGTAATCAACCCACAGGTTGTCGCCCGCTTCAGGCTTGTCGCTCATACCACCGCGCTGGTAATAGTATGACAGGAGTACTCCGCTCTGGCCGGAGAGGTCAATCAACTGCGTGGCGGCAGTGTCGACTCCACCATCGAGACGCATTGAATACGGATCCGAGGGGGGATTCTGGCCGGCGGTAGTAATCGTCACACCGATATAATCGAACCACTTCTGAATATGCAGGGTATCATCCGGGAAGTTCTCGGTCCAGGGAACCGGAGCCGGTTCACCGGCAGAGACAGCTTCTACGAGTGCATAAGCTGAAATCAACGGATCCCCCTGAGAAGTGGCGTAGGCCGTAATAGTTTCGGCATCATGAAGCGGAGTTCCGGCCGGGATAGCCACCTTGGCTACGATATCGACCGAATCACCACCTGGAATCAGGCCGGTTGTATTTGTATTGTGAGTACCGCCGGCATCAAAGAATGTCATATCCCAGTCGCCGGAGGAGCTCAGGTCAAACTCATCGGTAAGATAACCGCGGTTGACAACGGTAAGGGTAAACAGCGCGCTGTCACCGGCAGGGCCGTACTGGCTCTGCATGGCGGGATTGACACGCACATCGTAATCGGATGGATGGCCGACGTATATATCATCCACAAACCAGTCATCGTAAGCACCCGCTGTCGCGGTACAGCGGATCTTGAGCCTGAAACCGGCGTGCATCGCATCGGACGAAAGCTGGAGTTCGACTTCTTCGAACTCGGTCATATCAGCGTCTGCGCCCAGATGACGATTCAACTCGATCCAGACAGAATCCTGGTTGAGGTACTCGATAATCAGGTCGTCACCGGCATCCGGAGATTCGGCTCCGCCGGTCTGCTGGTAAGCGTATTCGACCACGATATTGGATTCGTCCTTGAGGTTGATAGCCTCGGTAATGAGAACATCGCCGCCTGTGGTTTCACCATTAAGGTTAGCACTGTAAGGGGCGGAGGGCTCATCGATACCGATATCGTTAACTTCAGCTTCCTCGTAGGATTCCCATTTGGCGATATCGAATGATGTGGTCGCGAAGATATCCGTAAACGGGATTTCCCACGGTTGACCGGCCGAAGTCGTAGTCAGTACTGAAGTGGCATTAATAGCCGGATCGGTAACCGAAGTCGCAGTCACGTCGACTGAATCGTATTCACCCTCATAACTGGAGGGTACCAGTACACGCACCATAAAATCAAAGCTTTCCTCGGAAACCAGAAGACCTGAGCTGTATACGGGCGTGACACTGTCCGTGTCGAATAACTGCGTATCCCATAGATTGCCGCTCTGGCTGAGATTGAATTCATCCGAGAAGATTCCGTTGTTGACCAGGTGCATGTCGTACCAGGCGGTATCCAGAGCCGGGGCCGACTTTCCGGCCAATTCAGGCTCGAGGATCACGCCGTAATCGATGACATAGAAAGAGTATGTATCCGTCTGGTCAAATTCGCCATCGATATTCTGGGCGTAAATATAGTAATTAATAGTGGTACCCGGGGGCTGCGCCGGTATAAATGCGCTGAATTCATCCTGCCCGCCGGTTGGAAGCATGACTTCCTCGTACCATGTCGAGTTGATTTCGTAATATAGAATAACAGAATCGGAGACCAGGTCGGCATTCGACCAGACCGTAGCCACAGCTTCGTAATCGTTGAGCGAATCCTTGGTGTCCGGAAGCGGAGTATGCGTAATCACGATCGGACCCATCTGCGAGAGCGCATTGAAGACATTGATTCTGCCATATCCGAATTGATTGTCAAAGCCTGCAGGACCGAGGTCTTCCGAGGTATTGATCATGACCTGGCGAACCGAATCCGGGCTGAGACCCGGGTTCATGCTCAGAATCAACGCGGCCAGCCCGGCGGCATGAGGGGTAGCCATCGAGGTACCCGCCAATGGGCTGTAGTTCTGGGGCAGACCGTAATTGGTCGTCAGATAGCAGGGATAGTTCGGGAAAGTCGAGATGATATCATCCGCATCGTAAGGACTTCCGGAACCACCGGGAGCACTGATCGTCACCTCTGGACCGATACTCGAAAAATCAGAGGACTGATCATCGGGATCGGTGGACGATACGCAGATCGTGTTGCTGTAAGTGGTAGCGTAGGCACCGGGCCAGCTGACCGACCCCTGGTTGTTGTTACCCGCGGCGGCACATAGTACTACACCGTTGGAGTCAGCGTAAGCTACGCCCCATTCCTTGGTCTCGCCGGCAGAGCCACCGCCGGAATAATTTAAGACCTTACAGCCGTTATCGACACCGTAGAAACATCCATCCCTGAAATACTCATGAGAGCCGGATCCGGAGGAGGTAAAGACCTTGATCGCCATTACCTTGACATTCCAGGCCACACCGGCGACACCGATACCATTGTTGGATTCGGCAGCGATAGTTCCGGAAACATGGGTACCATGACCGTTGTCATCCAGCGGTTCACCACCGTCGATCACGCTGGTACCGATGATGTAACGGTTGGGATCATCCAGATCTGGATGACTCAACTGGCCGTTCTGCATCGGGATACCGCTGTCCAGCACTCCCACGATAACCGTATCCGAACCGGTCGATATATCCCAGCCCTCGGGACAATCGATATCGGCATCCGGAGTACCGCCCGGAGGCGACTGACCGGTATTGTGGTAATGCCACTGCTCGTTGTACATCGGATCATCGGGTGTTATGAAAAGTCGGTCGACCATATTCGGTTCAGCATAACGCACCGACGGCATTTGTTCGATATCGGCGATAACTTCGAACAGATCGGTATTTTCATCGACTTTCAGCTTCAGAAAGCCGGTGCCGTCGTCATGACGAACGATCGCGGCCGGGCTGGAAGCCATTTCGAGCGCGAAATCATATTCGGAGCGCTCGGATTTCAAACCGACAAGGATCTCACCTTCAAGATATTCAATCTCCTGCCCTCTCCATTGGCCGGATTTTATCTCGACCCCATTCATTTTTTCCGCAAAAAGCGACTGTGATGTAAAAACAGCGAAAAGTAATATTGCCAGAAGTAATAACGGTTTAGGTTTCATGGACCCTCCAGGACGATAGGTAGGAATAGTTTGTTGTTATCAATACCAAAATACTCATTTTTAAAGATCAGTCAAGCACGATATCGGCAGACAGGCCGGTATTACTTGTAACTATATGCGGATATAATGCCGATGCGGCCCAGCCTTAATGTAATCGGATGGACCGCATCGTTTTATATAAATATCTAACAATCCGGAATGCCGTCGCCGTCGGTATCGCAGGGCGCGTTTCCACCGGCAAAAGCATAAGCGATAATATAAACTGCATCGGAAACATCAACACTACCGTCACAATTGGCATCACCGCTCACATACGGATCCGGCGGAGTGCCACCTGCGAATGCGTAGTTGATGATATGGACAGCATCGGAGACATCGACCGCCCAGTCGTTATTGGCATCACCACAGAGGATTTCATCCAGGTAATCATCAGAGTGATAATAGAACCTGCCGTCGCTCTCATCCGCGATCGCCTTCAAAAACATCAGGTCCTCAAAGTATTTCAGATCCTTGGAGAAGGGATCCTGCGGACCGTCGTAGTAATGGACGATATTGGTCGAATTGATGATGTACTGTTCATACAGGCAGAGTTGCCACGGCGTGCAATCTCCGGTATCCAGAAGCGGGTCACAGCCATAGTTCCAGCCGGTGAACTGCAGGGAGTCACAGGGTTCGCAGAGCGTGCACATATCGAAATCAGTGCTGTAGTTCTCCAGCCCGTTGGTGTACATAAAGAGGAGTTTTTCCTCGCCGGAGAAAATATCCAGCAGGCACTGCGCCTCGCAGATTCCGGAAGCCAGCGGGGTGTCATGACGAGGTCCCTTGAGCGAATCCAATGCTGAGAACAGCACTGTTGAATCGGAAGTGAAACTTTCGTAGCGAACCACTCCCAGCGAGCTGTTGAAATACATGATGGCTACCTGATAACAGCCTGTATACATAGTATCCGCAGGATTTAACAGCATGCGAATTTCTTCCCTGGCGGTCTGTTTGGCACGGACGAAACGGGTTTCGCCTTCCTGGTTGGGAATATTCATCGAACCCGAGAAGTCCAGCATTATAATAGCCCAATTGTTCAATTCGAAGGTCACTTCGAAAGTATCGACACAGAACAATCCGCACTCATCGGAGCATTTAATCTCGACCTGAACTGTCGTATCTCCGGATGGAGTATAAGTCCAGAAACCACCGCTCAACGTGCCCGGACCGGAAAGCAGTTCGCATCCGGCCAGGTTGCCGTCATCATCGGTGGCTGATACGGGCAGGTTGACCTGGCTGGGTTCGCACTGCGAGATAATCGTATCGTTTGGCACTATACAGACAGGAGCCGATGAATTGTATTCGACAGTTATCGCAACTTCGCCGCTGACAACCGCTCCGCAGGTATCCTCGGCTTCGAACTCACCGTAATAGGTTTTCTCCTGCGTGGCAGTGAATGTCCAGTTAACGCCGTCGAAACTACCACTGCCACCGACCTGCCTGACTTCCATCAGGTTACCATCCAAGTCAGTAGCTGAAACCGGGTAGACGAAGGTCGAATCGTCGCAGAGCGCGACAGTTTCATCAGCGGGCAGTACCAGCGCAGGATCACTGTTGTAAACTACGAAGATTTCGACGGTTCCTCCGCAGGTCAAGCCGAGTTCGTCGACACACTCGAACGAGCCGGTGTAGAGACCTTCTCCGCTTGTAGTGAAAGTCCAGTTCGTACCATCAAAAGCACCGACACCATCGGTCTGACTGCATCCAACGAGATTGTCATCCAAGTCGGAAGCGCTGACCGGGAAGCTGAATGTCGAGTCGGCGCAGACGAAGAAAGTGTCCGAAGCCGGAAGTGCGCACTGGGGTGCTGAGTTGAAACCGACAGTAACATTAACAGTGCCACCACAGGTCACACCACATTGGTCGGCACACTCGAATTCAGCTGTATAGACACCTTCACCAGAGGTCGTAAATGTCCAGGTGGTACCGTCGAAACTGCCCGGGCCGTTCAGCTTGGTGCATCCAACCAGGTTGTCGTCAACATCGGAAGCAGAAACCGTGAAGCTCAGCGTAGTATCCGAGTTAATGAAGAAACTGGTATCAGCAGGCAAACTGCAGACCGGCGCGGAATTGTACTCGACTGTCATGGCAACCGAACCGCCACAGACCGCTCCGCACTCATCCTCACATTCGAACTCAGCGGTATAACTGCCCGGCGCCGTGGTGGTGAAGGTCCAGATGCCGTCAGCAAGCGTGCCGACACCATTGACCAGCCTGCACTCGACCAGGTTGCCGTCATTGTCTGAGGCTGAAACCGGGAAATTGAAAGTCGTATCACCGCAGACAAAGAAGCTGTTGTCATTCGGAAGGTCGCAGATCGGCGCGGAGTTGCGCGTAATCGTGATACTGACCGTATCGGTACAGCGAGCGCCACACTCATCGACACATTCGAAAACTGCCGAGTAAATACCCGGGCTGGTTGCGGTAAAACTCCAGGTTGAGCCATCGAATGTACCGGCGCCTGATTTCTTGGAACAGCCCGTCAGGTTGTCATCGACATCGCTGGCCGAAATCGCAAAGTTCAAGGTCGTGTCGGCGCAGATAAAGATCGACTGGTCCTCCGGAAGTTCGCAGACAGGCGCGCTGTTGCGTTCAATTGTTATTGTGACAGTACCCTGGCAGGTCGCACCACACTCATCTTCACATACGAAGGTGGCGATATAATCACCCGGCACGGTAGCCTCAAATGTCCACAGAGCACCGTCAAATGACCCGATTCCCGAACTCATCGTACAGCCGACAAGGTTACCGTCGCTGTCAGTGGCCGAAACCGGGAAGCTGAGAGTTGTATCGTTGCATATAAATACAGTCTGGTCGGCAGGAATACTGCAGACCGGAGCATTGTTTTCTTCTATCGTAATTGTTACCGTTCCGCCACAGATTTCACCGCACTCGTCTTCGCATTCGAAGCTTGCGACATAATCACCCGGACCGCTGGTAGTGAAACTCCAGTTGGTGCCGTCGAAACTGCCCGGACCGGAGGTCATCGAACAACTGACCAGGTTGTCGTCATCATCCGTGGAAGTCACCACGAAATTGAAAGTAGTATCGCCGCATACGAAGAATGTCTGATCGGTTGGAAGCGTGCAGACAGGCTGGCTGTTTTTAGTAACCTCGATAGTTACCGTACCCTGGCAGGTGGCACCACATTCGTCAACGCATTCAAAGGTAGCGCTGTAAGTGCCCGAGCCGTTGGTCTGAAGCGTCCAGACCGAACCATCAAAAGTGCCGTCACCGGAGATCAGGCTGCAACCTGTCAGGTTACCGTCGGCATCAGTGGCCGAGACATTGAAATTGAAGAGCGTGTCATCGCAGACAAAGAAACTCTGGTCAGGAGGCAGTTCGCAGACAGGCGCGCTGTTTTCAGTCACCGTTATATTAACGGTACCGGAGCAGGTCGCCCCGCACTCGTCCACACATTCGAATTCAGCAGTGTAAACACCGGGACCGCTGGTGGTAAAGACCCAGCTTGAACCGTCGAAACTGCCCGGACCGGAGGTCATACTGCAACCGCTCAGGTTGCCGTCGATGTCATTCGCGCTGACCGGGAAAGTGAAAGTTGTATCGGAACAGACGAAGAAACTCTGGTCTGCGGGCAGGTTGCAGGTCGGCGCGCTGTTGGCAGTGGTCGTTATCGTCACAGTACCGCTGCAGGTTTCACCACATTCGTCGGTGCATTCGAAGGTGGCAGAATAGGTGCCCGATCCGGAAGCATTAAAGCTCCATGTACTGCCGTCAAATGAGCCATCGCCCGAAATCATCTGGCAGTCGACCAGGTTATTGTCAATATCGGTAGCCGAGACCGGGAAGCTGAAAGTAGTATCGCCACAGATGAAATAGCTCTGGTCATCCGGAAGCTCGCAGACCGGCTGGCTGTTTTTGGTGACCGTAATCGACACCGTCCCGCCGCAGATTTCGCCGAATTCATCCTCGCATTCAAATGTTGCCATATAGACTCCTGATCCGGAAGTAGTGAAACTCCAGATCGAATCTGTCAGACTGCCGACACCGGAAGTCTGCGTACATCCAACCAGGTTGCCGTCGACATCCGAGGCCGAAACCACGAAGTTGAAGGTTGTGTCCTCGCAGACAAAGAAATTCTGGTTAGACGGAAGATTGCAGGTTGGCGCGGAGTTCGAGCTGACCACGATACTGACCGTACCGGAGCAGGATGCTCCACAGTCGTCGGTACATTCAAATGTAGCCGAGTAAACATCCGATCCGGTTGTCGAGAATGTCCAGTTGGAACCATCGAAACTGCCATCGCCTGAGAGCTTGACACATCCGCTCAGGTTGCCATCGATATCCGTAGCCGAAACCGGGAAGCTGAAAGTAGTATCACCACCGACCAAAAAACTTGTATCGGGCGGAAGGATACAGACCGGATCAGTGTTCCGGGTTATATCTATGTTGACTGTACCGGAGCATGTTGCACCACACTCATCGATACATTCAAAACTGGCAGAATAGATACCCGTGGCAGTCGCGCTGAAGATCCAGTTGCCGTTGTCGAGATAACCATCGCCGGAAACCAGATTGCATTCGACCAGGTTGCCATCCGAATCAGTAGCCGAGACCGGGAAGCTGAAGGTCGTGTCGTCACAGATGAAGAAATTCTGATCCGACGGCAGATTGCAGACCGGGGCGGAGTTGTAACCGACAGTCATCGTCACCGTACCACCGCAGACCTCGCCACATTCATCTTCACATTCGAAAGTTGCGCTGTAAGTTCCCGGACCGCTGGTAGTGAAATTCCAGTTGGAACCATCGAATGAACCATCACCGGAGATCAAACTACAGCCAACCAGGTTGCCGTCCGAATCCGTAGCTGAAACCGGGAAGCTGAAGGTTGTGTCGCCACAGACGAAGAAGCTCTGGTCAGCGGGCAGATTGCAGGACGGAGCAGAGTTTTCTTCGACAGTCATTGTAACCGTACCGCCACAGACCTCTCCGCATTCATCTTCGCACTCGAAAGTGGCGCTGTATGTTCCCGGACCGCTGGTAGTGAAACTCCAGTTGGAACCATCGAAAGATCCATCGCCTGAGATCAAATTACAGCCGACCAGGTTGCCATCCGAATCCGTAGCCGAAACCGGGAAGCTAAAGGTCGTGTCACCACAGACAAAGAAAGTCTGATCATCCGGCAGATTACAAACCGGCGCGGAATTTGATTCGATCGTAATCGAGACCATACCGCCACAGACAGCACCGCACTCATCAGTACATTCAAAAGTGGCGCTGTATGTTCCCGGACCGCTGGTAGTGAAACTCCAGTTGGAACCGTCAAATGAACCATCGCCTGAGAGCAAATTACAGCCGACCAGGTTGCCGTCCGAATCCGTAGCAGAAACCGGGAAGCTGAAGGTTGAGTCGGCGCACAGGAAGTATGTCTGATCCGAGGGCAGACTGCATACCGGAGCGCTGTTTTTAGTGACCGTGATTTCGACAGTGCCGCCACAGACTTCACCGCAATTATCTATGCACTCAAACACCCCGGTGTAAACTCCGGAGGCGGTGGCATTAAAGACCCAGTTAGAACCGTCGAATGTACCAGGCCCGGAGACAAGCGTACAGCCACTCAGGTTGCCGTCCGGATCGGAAGCTGAAACCGGGAAACTGAAAGTCGTGTCGTCGCAGATAAAGAAATTCTGATTATCGGGCAGATCGCAGACCGGCTGGGAGTTTTTGGTGACTGTGATAGAGACCGATCCACTGCAGACCGCGCCGCATTCATCGGCACATTCAAAAGAAGCCGAGTAGACACCTGAACCGCTGGTGGTGAAGATCCAATTCCCATCCACAATCGAGCCGACACCGGAAGTTACCTGACAGTCAACAAGATTGCCGTCAGCATCGGTAGCCGAGACCGGGAAGCTGAAAGTAGTGTCGTCACAGACGAAGAAGCTCTGATCCGACGGCAGATTGCAAACCGGGGCAGAATTGTAATTTACCGTAATTGAAACCGATCCGCTACAAATTTCACCGCAGGCATCCTCGCACTCGAACGATCCGGTATACACACCCGGCCCGCTGGCGGTGAAACTCCAGGTAGCGCCATCGAAACTGCCCGCACCCGAAGTCTTGATACATTCGATCAAGTTATCATCGTCGTCGGATGCTGTCACCGCGAAATTGAAGGTCGTGTCGCCGCAGACGAAGAAGGTCTGGTCTTCTGGCAGTGTACAGACCGGTGCGCTGTTTTTTGTCACCGTAATCTCGACCGTGCCGGTACAGCTCTCGCCACAGGAATCGACGCATTCGAAAGTAGCGCTGTAAACCCCGGAGCCATCGGTGATGAAATTCCAGTTAGAACCATCAAAGGTCCCATCGCCGGAGGTCAGAACGCATGACTGCAGATTCCCGTCCGCATCGCTCGCGTCGACCGGGAAACTGAAAGTGGTATCATCGCAGATGAAGAAACTCTGGTTGTCAGGGAGATCACAGACCGGAGTCTCATTATAATCTATATCTACATTGAGTGTATCGGTGCAGGTTTCACCGCAGTCGTCACTGCATTCAAAAATCGCACTGTAAACACCCTCGCCGCTGGAAGTGAAGCTCCAGGTAGTACCGTCGAATGATCCCGGACCGGACAGCATCGTGCATCCATTGAAATTGCCGTCGGGATCACTTCCACCGATCGTATAATTGAAGGTCGAATCGCCGCAGACAAAAACAGCCTGGTCATCCGGCACATTACAGACCGGCGGGGAGTTTGTTTCGACTGTGATATTGACCGTTCCATTGCAGGTCCCCCCGCATTCGTCGGTACATTCGAAACTGGCGCTGTAAACTCCGGCTCCGCTGACAGCAAACGACCACTGACCGCCCGCCAGTGAACCGACACCGGAAGTCAACTGGCAGTCTACCGGATTGCCGTCAGCATCAGAAGCCGAGACCGGGAAACTTAATGTAGTGTCCCCACAGACAAAGACCGTCTGATCGGACGGAAGATTGCAGGTCGGTCCCTCGGGACAGACCTTGATATAAATTTTGCACTGATCCGTCAGCTGGCAGGAATCCAGCTCGGCATCTTCGGCATAGAAAGTAACCTGGTGAACACCGGCATCGGCGGAAGTCGGAGTCCAGCTGAAAGTCGAGGTCACCGGGTTGCCGATTTGCGGAAGCGCTGGGCTCATGCTGGCGCCGGTCGGGAGAGTACCGGATGTCAAAGTGACAGTGTCGTTGTTCGGACCGGGATCAAAAACTTCGACATCGAAAGTCAAAAGCTGGTTGGCGTGCACGAAAACCGTGTCACCACACGCTGGTGTAGGCGGATGGATAAATTCCGGGGCCACACCGGTACAGGGCGGGATATCGCCCGAACCTTCCAGGTTGGCCAAAAGCACACCTGAATCCCAGACATGATCGGAAGCGTCGCAGATCACGAAAGTCAGCGTGTTGTTGAGCGATCCCGGCACTATCTGGGCCTGTGTTTTGAGGCGAAGCGTACTGCCATCGTACTGCAGGCCGTTGGTCGGCGGTGTCTGGACATAACCGGTGGAATCGAAAAATCCGCCGTTGATCGTGATCGGGTTGCCAAATTCATCATACGCGATCTGGTCGCCGTTGAGGTAAACCCCGAAAACATCGTTATACTGAGTGCCGACATATTCCGGAAACTCCTCCGAACCGAACACGAAATCGAACGCGATAGTACTGCAAACCACTGCCGCATCGAACGTGATCTCCAGGATAACTGCATCGTAGGTTGTGTAACCATCGGCCAGCGAATCACAGAGCACACAGCCGGGTTCATCTAAATCCGTCGATTTACTGGGTGAATCATCGGGAGGCTCGGCATCGACCGCCTTACCGGTTGCCAGGATAATACCGTCGTCGATATTGAACGGACCGCCTGTATACAAACCGGTAGCGTCGGGATGGCCGGTCAGCTGTATATCGGTTACGAAGATACCCGAGCTGTCGACCAGAAACGCATCGATCAGGTCATTGATATTATTATTCTGGGTGAC
>WJMC01000035.1 GCA_014728145.1 Candidatus Zixiibacteriota bacterium
GAAATTATTTTGCCGATCAGTTTGCGACCGCAAACGGCTTCCGGCCTGACACGGCAGATCTGGTTGCAGAACTCGGGACCGGCGGTACTTTCGATCCTGATATAGTTATCGGAAAGCCCGCTGACAGCACCATTTTTATGAAAGTATCGCTTCTCGAACAATACCTCAAGCTCGCTATCGAGCTGAGAATTAATAAAACTCTTCCATTTCAGGTCACCAAGGTCTGTCACGATCCGGTTGCGGATTTTGATTTCAGGAGGTTCGAGTTTATCATCAAAACTGAAACTGCGAGCTTCAGGGTGGTCGGAATAGCTGAACACATGCAGGTAGTCGATCGGACTGTTTTCAACAAAATCAAGGCTTTCAGCAAATTCCTTCTCCGTCTCGCCGGGAAATCCGACAATCAGGTCGGCGCCGATCATAACTCCGGGGATACGGGATTTGATTTGATCGATTATATCCCTGTATTTTTTGGTACTATACGGACGGTTCATCGATCTCAGAATCCGATCCGAACCGCTCTGGAGCGGGATATGAAAATGCCTGCAGACACGGCCTGATTGTTCGACTGTCTGAATTAGATCGGATTCGATCTCATTGACCTCGAGAGATGATAACCTGACCCGGTCGATTTCCGTATCCGTTACAATCCGCCTGACCAGACCGCCCAGTACTGTGCCGTTTTCGCGATAACGCCCGACATGCACCCCGGTCAGGATCACTTCCCGGTAACCATTGTTTTTTAACGCCCTGACCTCTTCAAGTATCTTTTCGATCGGCCGGGAAATTTCATGCCCGCGAGCTTTTGGGATAATACAGTAACTGCAATTCTGATTGCAACCATCCTGCACCTTGACCAGCGCCCGACTGCGCTTACTCATACCATCTAAAACAGAATCTTCCAAAGACGGCATATCAGCACTGATTTCAGGAAAAAGATGGTTCAAACGAGCGAGCACCTGATCCTTTTCATCGTTTCCCAATACCAGGTCGATCTCCTCCAGACCGCTCAGATCTTCTTTTTTCAAATGGGCATAACAGCCGATAGCGACAGCCTTCGCGCGTGGATGTTTCTTCTTGACCCCGAACAGCTTGCGACGAGAGTCAGCGGCCGCCTTATGGGTCACATTGCAACTGTTGACGATATACAAGTCGGCATCCTCAGCCCAGTCAACCCGCTCGAATCCAAGCTGTTTCAGGCGTCGTGCTATCAATTCGGTCTCATACTGGTTGAGCTTGCATCCAACTGTAAAAAAAGAAACCTTTGCCACAGTGAAAACCCTTTACTGGTAAGTAATCGTGGAGATATTATACATAAATTGTAGTGTTTTTCAAGCGCTTTATACCAAAAAAAACGGGCGACCGAAGCCGCCCGTTTGATATAATACAGTGAATCTGTTATTCGGTCTTGTCCTTGTCTTCCTCATCCGGTGTGGGAGGAGTGTCCGGATTTTCCTTCGGCTCTTCGACAGCAGGTTTATCCACTGAATCCGGCTGTTCGGGTTCACCTTCAGGCTGTTCAGCGGGAGGCTGTTCGGCTTTGGCTTCTTCTGCCGGTTTTTCCTCTTCGCCCTCCTCGCCCTGTCCCTCGACCGCATCTTCCATACTCATGGTACGGGTTGGATACTTGGCCAGGAACTGATCCAGCTCATTGCGTTCGCGCTTCTTATAATATGAGTCGACAGACAGCACGATCCTTCGACCGGGCTGATCGAACTCAATCACCTGCAAAGGAAGCTCATCGCCGATCTGGAAAGCATCCTCGGGATTCTCAAGATCCGGTTTACCGAGCTGGTTGGTGGGCACAAAGCCCTCGACACCGCCCGGCAGTTCGACTATTACACCGCGGTCGAGCATACGCACGATCGAGCCCAAAACATCCGATCCGACAGCGTAATTCTTTGACAAAGTCGGCCACGGATCCTCATAGAGCTGTTTGTGACCCAGGGAGATACGACGATTTTCCTTGTCGATCTTGAGCACCACGACCTCGACTGTGTCACCGCGTTTCATGATTTCCGAGGGATGCTGGATCCGCTTGGTCCAGGACATATCGGAAATATGAATCAGGCCGTCGATACCTTCTTCCAGCTCGATGAACGCGCCGAAAGTGGTAAGGTTGCGGACCTTGCCCTTGAGCTTCATCCCGACCGGATATTTCTCGTCAATCGTCTTCCAGGGATCTTCGACCAACTGCTTGAGCCCCAGAGAAATCTTCTCATTTTCTTTATCTACTGAAAGGACTACCGCCTCGATTTCATCCTTGACCTGCATTATCTTGGAGGGGTGCTTGATATGCTGAGTCCAGGACATCTCGGAGATGTGGATGAGACCCTCGATTCCCTTCTCGAGCTCGACAAAAGCGCCGTAATCGGTAAGCGAAACGACCTTGCCCTTGACTTTCGAGCCAACCGGGTAATTCTCTTCGATATTCTCCCATGGGTACGGGGTGAGTTGTTTCAATCCAAGAGAGATTCGACCGGTATTCTGGTCGAAATCGAGAATCTTGACGTTGATAGTATCGCCCAGCGAGACCATCTCCGACGGATGGGAGATTCGTCCCCAGGACATATCGGTGATGTGCAGAAGACCGTCAACACCGCCCAGATCGATAAATACGCCGAAATCGGTGATATTTTTGACCACGCCCTCGCGGACCTGACCGGCTTCGATTTCGGACAACAGCTTGTCGCGCTGTTCTTCGCGTTCGCGCTCGAGCACAACCCGGCGTGAAACCACGATATTACGGCGGTTCTTGTTGAGCTTGATGATCTTCAGCTCCATCTCCTTACCAACCAGCTCATCGAAATTCGGTACCTGACGCAATGCCACCTGTGAACCGGGCAGAAACGCGTCTACTCCAAACAAATCGACAACCAGGCCACCCTTGATCCTTCTGCTTACAGTACCCGGCACTAACTCGCCGGAGTCGTAGGATTCGCGGATCCTGTCCCAGACCTTGAGGAAATCGGCCTTACGCTTGGATAACACTAACTGGCCGTTCTGGTCCTCAAACGCATCCAGGTAAACATCGATCTCGTCACCGACACTGATATTGATCGGTTCAGTGAATTCACCTACGGGGATGATTCCCTCGGACTTGAAACCGACATCGACGATAACATCGTCGCGGGTTACACCCAGCACCTTGCCGTTGATGATCTCGCCCTCGCGCAGGTCAGAAAGCGTGTCCTCGTACATCTGGAGCATGCTTTCATATTCTTCCTCGCTGTAATCGCCGTCGCCGATATCGGTCAGTTTCATCGACTCGACGATCTCGACATCATCGGGCTTCTCAATAGCCTGACGCGCGACATCGGCGGCCTTCTGAGCCACACGGGCGCGACGCTTGGTCTGTCGGGTTTCTACCTGGGTTGCGGTTTCGGTGACTAGCCGGGACGCTCGTTCCTCGACTTTGGATTTTTTCTTGGTGGTAGTTTGCTTTGAAGCTTTGGTTCCGGATTTTAGATGAGCCTTTTTACCACCTCCTGTCTTTTTGGATTTTTTCTTTGCCTTCTCAGCTTTTTCAGTCATGTTACGGTAAATCCTCCTTATAACTTAGCATTTCCCGTGAAAGGGTCTTACACATATAATCAAATTTCAGAAAATGTCAAATGCTTTCGGGCTCAAAACAAGCTTTTTTGATCTTTTTTAAATATATGCCGGATAACCCGATAGCTCAAACAGGGCACAATTTGTCATAGTTTTTCGGGATTTTCAATCAAAAATGGATACTAAACCCCGTTAAGAGCTTCGGCACAAACAGGATAAACTTGATTTGAATTTGGGAGAATTCCAAACTGGAACCAGTATCCATTTTGGTGCAAAGATGATATTTTGTCTTTTTAAGTTTATTACCTTGATAAAAAAGTCGTTGAGTGAGTCCGGCTTTATACTGACTAACTGTAAACCAGGACTAATTTTAAAACGCATTTTAATGCTTCTATGATACTCTATTATAATATCAAATTATTTTTCGCAGAGCTTTGATCTCGGTCATGATATGCTCGGTCAGTTTGCGAATACGGTCTTTTTGCGGGAGGCCGGGCATAAACGAGGCTGTATCAATTAAGTCACCGTAAACAATCTTGATATATCGCCGGCTCAAGAAAACTTTGCTGAGACGGTTTGAATTCTCCAGGTAAACCGGAAGCACCGGGACATCGTTTTCAATCGCCAGCTTAGCCAGGCCCGGCCTGCCGGATTTCATAACGCCATCTTTCTGGCGTGTCCCCTCCGGAAAAATCAGCACCCTGCCTCCATCTATCAGGATCTCTTCAGCACGTTTCATCGCCTTGCGGTCTATCAACCCGCGCTTGACCGGAAAAGCATTCAAAGCCGAGATAGTCTTCCCGAAGACCGGATTTTTAAACAATTCCGCCTTGGCCATGAAATGTACTTCGAAAGGTGTCAGGCTCCCGATCAGGGGAGGATCGGCAAGCGATATATGATTTGATGCCAGGATAGCCGGCCCTTCGAAATCGAGCTTCTCCAGATTATAGCGCTTGACGCCATACAATATCCGAAACATCCAGCCGACTGTGAAAGCAGTAAAATGATAAAAGAGAGTCATGCGGAATTTCTCGCGCGGAAAAGCTCAATGATTTTATCGACCTGTTGATCAATGGTCATATTGGTCGTGTCAACTTCGATCGAATCGGAAGTTTTAGTCAAGGGTGAGGTCCTTCGTCCGGAATCGTAATCATCGCGACGCTTGATATCTCTGATTTGATCCGCGAGTGTGGTCGATTTACCCATCCGTTCAAAATCTTTTAACCGCCTGCGTGCCCGTTCTTCAATTGACGCACTGAGATAGACTTTCAGGCCGGCATCCGGGAATACTACGCTGGTGGTATCACGGCCTTCCGCAACAATATTCTGTTTCCGCCCGATCTCCTTCTGCATCGCCACAAGGTGCTCGCGTACTTTCGGATGAGCCGAAACCTCGCTGACTGCCCGGGTAACCACGGGAGTACGAATATCATCGGTAATATCTCGATCATCGACATAGACCTTTTGACCGTCATCGGCGTCCGCAAATTTGATATCGATCTTTTCAGCCAGAGCGGACAGCTTCGCTTCATCGGCAGGCTCGATATCGTTTTCAAGAGCCAGTAATGTCAGGGCGCGATACATCGCCCCGGTATCCAGAAACACGAATCCCAGTTTTTTTGCGACAGCGCGCGCGGTAGTTGATTTGCCCGAACCGGAGGGCCCGTCGATCGCGATAATTTCAGTTTTTTCTGTCATCGGATTTACTTTGAAGATTATTCCAGGCCGACCTTACGACGCAGTTTCTGGACTTCCTTGCGGTTCAAATGACGCCAGCTTCCGGTACGCATCCCCTCGCAGGAGAGATCGGCAAAACGGATGCGCCTGAGTTTCTTGACAGTGAACCCAAGGGCGGTAAAGATCCGGCGGATTTCACGCTTCTTGCCCTCGTGGAGCTCGAGCTGGACGACCGACTGATATTTCTGGGCGGACATCAGCTTGGCCTTGGCTGTGGCGACATAACCGTCATCAAGTTCGACGCCCGCTTCGATCTTACCTATCATCTCAGCCGGCAATTCACCTTTGATAGTGGCGACATAGAGTTTTTTAATTTCGAATTTGGGGTGAGCCAGGCGGTAGGCCAGTTCACCGTCATCGGTCAAGAGGATAATCCCCTCAGTGTCGAGGTCGAGCCTGCCCACAGGGTAAACTCGTGCATCGACCCCCTTGATCAGGTCGATCACTGTCGGCCGTCCGAATTTGTCGACCAAGCTGGAGATATATCCGCGAGGTTTATTGAGTATTACATATGATTTTTCAGTGGGGAGCTCGATTTCCTGGTCGTCTACCCTGACAACATCTTTATCCTCATCGACAACCGCACCGAGCGTATTGACAATCTCGTCATTAACCTTGATCCTGCCGGCCGAGATCATTTCGTCAGCCTGACGGCGCGAAGCTATACCGCAATGTGATAAATATTTATTAAGCCTCATCCGCTTCTATCTCATTCTCCATGTCCCCTTCGCCTGGAGACTCTTCAGATGAGTATTCCTCCTCGTTTTTTCTGACAGTCAATGCTTTGCCCTGTTCGACTTTCATCGCGCTTGCTTCCTGTTCTGAAAGAAGCAGTTCGCCCTGGTCGGTTTTGATCTTATCCTTGTAAGCCTCAGCAAACTCTTCCAGTCGCGGAAGTTCACGCAGATCCCTGAGCCCGAAATATTCCAGGAACCTGCGGGTAGTACCGTAGAGCAAAGGATGGCCGACCTTGTCGGAACGACCGGCAATAGTCACGAGCTTGCGATCCAGCAGGGTGTTGAGCGTACCGTCGACACCGACCCCCCTGATATGTTCGACTTCACCTTTGGTGACCGGCTGTTTGTAGGCGATAATCGCCAAAGTCTCCAACCCGGCCTGCGTGAGTCGGCGCTCACGTTGTTTCTTGAGGAAACGTTCCACCGCCGCGGTCATATTCGGCAACAGATAGAACTGAAATCCCTCCGCTATTTCCCGAATTCGGAAAGTATGACCGCTGTCGGTATAGCGCCGGTTGAGGTTATCGACAATGCTGTAAACCTGGGCCTTAGTCAGCTTGCCCAGAAAGCGCGCGATCTTGCGGTAGTTGACCGGTTCGGGGCTGGCAAACAATAGAGCCTCGGTCATATTCATCCACTCCGCCATCTCCTCGGTCAACTCCTCGGCGTCGCGCACCTCCTGATGAGTATCATCCAGCTCGGAACTATCTCGTTCAGAACTATCCTCGACCTCATCTTCGACAACTTCTTTTTCCTCATCAATTATCCGGTTTTTTATCTGCTCTTCAGTCATCATGCCTCGAATAAACTCTGATCTCACCAAACGGTGCCGCCTGGCGGACCCGTAAACGATTTGCTTTGATTAATTCAAGTATTGCCAGAAGCGTTACCACCAGTACAAGCCTGGTCGGGTTGTCTGAAAAAAGCTCCCTGAAAGTCGCATAGTCTTTCGCCGACAGTATTTTCTCGATCCTGGCAATCCGATCCTCGATGTGCACTTCCTCGACTTTTACCGAATGATAGGCTTCCCGCTCGAGGTTTTCCATCGCCTCTTTGAAAGCTTTCATCAAATCGAAGATCGTGGCTTCGAGGGTAAAAGTTTCCTCAGGCGCAAGATCCAGGTATGAGAAATCCTCGCGCTTCATGAAACGGCGTTCGGCCTCTTCATGTTCTCGCATATTCAGGGCCGCTTTTTTGTATTTTTCGTACTCCAGAAGAGCCATAATCAACGCCTCGCGAGGGTCGTCAGCTTCCTCCTCCTCATTTCTGGGCAGGAGCATGCGCGACTTGATATTGATCAATGTCGCCGCCATCAGGATAAACTCGCCGGCTATGTCGAGGTTAAGCATCTGCATCAGTTCGACATACTCGAGATACTGACGGGTGATCCTCGCGATCGGGATATCGTAGATATCGATTTCATCTTTCTTGATCAGGTACAGCAGGAGATCGAGCGGTCCTTCGAATTTCTCCAGCTTGACCTCATAGGAGGGCTCGAATTCACCGGAATAAGGATTGATCTTGAGCAGATCTTCAGTCGTCATAGCGTCAGCCCCATCGCCTCCCTGACCATCTCCATGGTCTTTTGCGCTCTTTTCCTGGCACGCTCCGCGCCATCTCTGAGTATGTCCATAACTGTATCCGGAGAAGCCTTGAGCTCGGCCGCACGCTCGCGGATCGGAGCCAAAGCGTTGTTTATGCTTTCCGCCAGGTGTTTCTTGTCGGCCACACATCCGAGATCACCCGAACGGCAGTCGGCAGCGATCTTGTCCAGGCCACTGTCGGTATAGATTTGATGCAAAGCATAGACCGGGCATCGTTCCGGATGACCCGGATCATTCTTGCGGATCTTTTCGGGATCGGTGAACATACCCGAAATCTTTTTGGCGGTTTCTTCCGGGGTATCTGCCAGGCAGATATGGTTGCCGTAAGATTTACTCATCCTCTGGCCGTCTGTTCCGGGCACGGCGGCGAACTTAGTCAGTTTATCCAACGGCTCCGGAAAAACTTCGCCATACAAACCGTTGAACCTGCGCGCAACCTCACGGGTAAGTTCGATATGAGGCAGTTGGTCTTTCCCGACCGGTACAAAGTTAGCCCTGTAAAGCAGGATATCGGCCGCCTGCAAAAGCGGGTAGCCCAAAAAACCATAGGAATCCAGGCCCATCTTTGAAGCCTTTTCCTTATATGACGGTACTCTCTCGAGCCACGGGATCGGCACGATCATAGAAAACAACAGGTGCAGTTCCGAATGTTCTTTGACGTGCGACTGAACGAAGATGGCGCATTTTTGGGGATCGAGTCCTGCCGCGATAAAATCGACCGCCATCTGAAAGACCTGATCTTTGAGGACGTCGGTTTTATCGTATAAAGATGTCAGCGAATGCCAGTCGACTATACAACAATACATATCGTACTGATCCTGAAGGCTGACCCAGTTTTTGAGCGCGCCTTCATAGTTCCCCAGATGCAGAGATCCGGTCGGCTGCATTCCCGACAATACAACTTGCTTAGCCATTTAACTGATTTCCTCCATAAACAGGTATGGTCTCCAGCGTTTGTCGGAAATACCGATAAACCGCTGAATGAATGTTATATGATTCGGCTTGGTCGGCTTTTTCAAAAGCTTCATCGAAGCCTGTTCGGGCGTACGGTCGCCTTTCATGTTGTTGCACTTGGTGCAGGCACAGACCAGGTTTTCCCAGGTATCCTTACCCCCCACCCGACGCGGGATAACATGGTCGACTGTCATCGACCCCTCGGTCTTACCGCAGTACATACAACGGTGACCGTCACGCTTGATAATATTCTTACGCGACAGCAGAATCCGTTTACGCGGGGCTTTGACATAAACTCCCAGGCGAACCACCGAGGGCACCCTGAAAGCCGAATTGACCGAGCGCAACTGATGACCGTCCATGGTTTCTATCATTTCAACCTTTCCCAGAAGAATCATCACCACCGCCCGTTTAACGGAACAGACCGAAAGCGGTTCGTAATTCTGGTTAAGAACCAATACATTCCTGCTCAGCATACCGTTACCGCCATCTCTACCTCAAAGAAGGTAATTTATCCAAGCTCGTACAATAGTCAATAAAAACTTCTGATGCCCGTCAACACTGGACTTCCGGCAAATTCGCCGGAAAAGTTATTGTTGACTTATATTATGTATATACGTTTTTATCGGTCTTGGGATGAAACAACTTTTGCCCCAGATGATGTATCTTCGTGGTTATATAAAATTGAGGTGAGAAATGCCGCGGATAAAATCCAATATATCGGTGCGACGGCTAAAAAAAACCGACACGATAAAATCTAACAAGCTGGTAATGGATACAATCAACCAGTTGCGCAAAGAGCACAATCTATATCCCTACCCCTTCCCGGAAAAAAGACGACGCAACAAGTTGATGATCCACCTGATAGATACCGATCCGGCCGGCAGTTACGGCGCATTCGCGGGCAATAAAATGATCGGCTATTCCTCGGCCATGGTCCGCGACGGCCAATGGTACCTGGCGTTTTTGTTCGTCGATCCAAAATACCAGGGGCGCGGTATCGGTAAACGGCTTCTGAAGCGCTCTCTCATCATCACCAAAGACGAGGAAATCCATACCCATTCACTGGCTACTTTCGCATATAACGCACCCGCTGTCGCGCTCTATACAGCATTCGGATTTCATCCGATCGAGAGCCTTCCGATGATGGTCTGGCGTGCCCGTAAAGGCAAACAGGTCAGGCGAATAAGAAACGACTATCATTTTCGAATTATAAATATAGATAATTACGAGCAGATCGAAGTTTTAAACCGCCTCGACAAGAAGAACCGGGGAATATACCGTCCGGAGGAGCATAAATTCTGGATCGACCTGGACACTGCCAAAGGCTATTTGTTCTACGATGGGCGCAAGCTGGCCGGGTATTCGCAGATAATCCGGGATGAGATCATTGCCCCGGTCAATGTCACCCGTCCGGAATATATGGTGCCTGTTTTAAGCGAAATGATCAACCTCCATCGCAAACCCGAAGAGGGAGGGATAGTCTTGTGGGTTCCCGGTCGCCGGGGCGATGTAATGGAATTTTTGATGAAGCATGACTTTAAAGTCGAGGAACTGGAAATCCTGATGAGCGACCGGATGTTTTTCAACCTCGACTGCTACCTTCCCGCCAACCTGGCATTCTTCTAAAATCCAGCATATAATCCGATTTGCCGCTGGAACTTTATCCTCGTCAGGGCATTTCATTAAATGCAGATAATAAATATCACTTTTTCAAAGGGAGCTGACGTGTATCCAGAGAAATCCTACGCATTCGAAGACAATACCACCTTCCGAACTGTTATAGACAGTCCGGATGCTTACACCCGCGAGGATGAGACGGATGACGCTGAATTTTACGCGGTCGATCGTATGGTCGATCATCTCGACAAATACGCCAATACCACGGTCAAGCAGATCATCGGGCAGTTGATCGTGGAAGACAACCCGGTCATTCTCGACCTGATGGCCTCGACCGACTCTCATTTGCCCGAAGATATGCAAACCGGGGAGGTAATCGGGCTGGGTTTAAATGAGAATGAACTCCGGGCCAACCGTCAACTTGACGACTGGCTTTTGGCCGATCTCAATCGCAAACCGCATTTGCCTTTCGAGGACGATTATTACGATGTCGTCATAAACACCGTGTCGATTCAATACTTGGTTCATCCTGAAAAGATCTTCGCCGAAATCGCACGGATTCTAAAGCCGGGCGGTCTTCACCTGGTGATTTTCTCGAACCGCTTTTTCCCCACCAAAGCTGTTAAGGCCTGGACAATATTGACCGAGGACGAACGCCTCGAACTGGTCAAAGATTATTTCAGGAGATCCGGAATGTATTCTGAGCCGGAGGTTTTTATCTCGATGGGCAAACCTCGTCCTGGAGACGACAAATATGCCGACAGCGGAATGCCTTCGGATCCGATCTTTGCAGTCTACGCTGACACGAACAGCGATAAGAAAACCGAGCCTCGTCCGGTACCGGCTGTCAATGAGTCAGATTATCGGATGATCGACATCAAAAATCGTGCAGACGAGATCAGGGAGACACTCGAATGTCCCTTCTGCGGTGAAAGACTGCGCCTCTGGGGTGTGACCGACAATCCCATGAGCACCTGGGATCACGACCTGTATATTTGTATCAACGATGCCTGTAGTTATACCGTCAAGGGCTGGCGGGAAATGTTCAGGCAGGGGGTCTCCGGTTGCTCATACCGTTTCTGCTTCGATCCTGTCAGCGGGACCTCTGTGCCTATTCCGATACCAAGTTTGGCGGTTTTGAAAGAATCGCTAAAAGACTGACTCACTAAATCTATCTCCTGCGAAAAAGGCTTCAGGTGATAACCTGAAGCCTTTTGTAGAAGCAAATCAGCTTTTTGTTGTCAGTTCCGGACCACCCGCCTTGATATACAGCCACCGGAACAGAAGCCCCAGAAGAGACAGCGCAATCATCCCGACCAGGCCATAGATTACAATTTTCGCAACCATTGAACTCTCCCCCATAATCTATCTGGATTAAAAATCCTTGATGAATTTTCCGTCTTTGTAGAACACTTCGCCGTCGCCGATCAACTGACCTCCCTCGCGCAGGTCACAGACCATATCCCAGTGCAGTCCGGATTTGTTCTTGCCACCGGTTTCCGGGTAAGCCTGCCCCAGCGCTATATGCATCGTACCGCCTATTTTTTCATCAAAAAGTATGTTCTTTGTAAAATTCTGCACATTATAATTAGTACCAATAGCGAATTCACCGATCAACCGCGCACCATCATCCATATCGATCATCTTCTCCAGGTAACCGATGTTTTTATCGGCAGAGTAATCGACCACGCGACCTTCCTTGAATTTGAGTTTCACCCCGGCAACTTCATGGCCCTGGTAGCAGGCTGGAAATGAATACAGTATCTCGCCCTCAGCTGAAGTTTCATGCGGAGCGGTAAAGACCTCACCATCGGGGAAGTTGTTCTTTCCGTCACAATTCTCCCATTTACGACCTTCCACTTTTACGGTCAGATCGGTACCTTTGGATTTAACTTTGATCTCTTTTAAAGACTCCAGAAAACTGCAAATTTTGGATTGTTTGGCCGAAACCGCTTTCCAGTGCGCGACCGGATCGTCGTCATTGAGATGACCGGCACCGAAAACGAATTCTTCATATTCAGAGAGCGACATATCTGCATCCTGAGCGGCCGAATGCACCGGGAACATGGTACCGCACCAGCTCAATTCACCTGCCGCGGCCCGTTCCATGAAACGTGTCATCAGGCTCTGCCGGCTGGACTGTGCCAGAGCCTGCCGTGAGGGATCGACATTCGACAAATACTTCGTATTATTGCGGGCAAAGATACCCAATAGAGCATCCATCTTATCGACTTCCAGCTTTTGTATTTCAGGGATATATTTCAACTGCGCATCGGAACCATGCTTATACAAAAGCTCCTCGAGATCTTCGATATCCGGCCAGTAATAAGGATGAGCCCCGGCCTGGAGTGCCTTTTTATAAAACGCCTTTACAAGGGGCAGTGCCTGCGGTGAGCCCTTGATCTTGACATTCTGACCTTCTTTCAGTTCGAGCGAATAATTGACCATCACATCGGCCAGCTTCTCAATTCTCGGATCCATAATATATTCCTTTCTACCGTAGATTCATACCATGAATAGCATATACGAAGAATTCCGCCTCAGGTTTTAATGTTGGTGACTCCCTCACGTTGCAAAAGCTCCAGCTTGAACTTCTCCCCTCCACCGTAGCCACCCAGACGATTTCCACGAGCAACCACGCGATGGCAGGGAATTACGAACGGCAGGGGATTTTTCGAACAGGCTGTTCCGGCCGCCCGGGCCGCACGCGGATTGCCGGCTTTCGCCGCCAGCTCAGCGTAAGTGAGCGTACATCCAAAGGGAATCCGCCTGAGCGCCATCAGCGCTTTACGCGTGAATCCATTGAGCCTGAGATCGACTGGTATATCAATTACATCTTTTTTGCCGGCAATGTAATCTTTTACCTGCGAGATATATTTCTTCATGAATTCTTCATCCTCCTCGTAGACATACCCCGGAAAATGATCCTCCAGCCATGATAAGAGCCCATCAAATTCGGTTCGGCCGGCAGTGATACGGACAGCGCCTTTCGACGACGCGGCCACGAATATCCTGCCGTACCGGGATTCAAATGAACTGTAATATATCTTATTCATTATGTCGCACTCCAGCTGTGATTTTAGACGATAAATGCTATCGAAAGTAACTAATATAATTATTCAGGTCTCGAAATGAAGTTAAATCTTGCATTTTCAGCTGGATGTCCATGATTTATATACCTGTTAAATATAGTTGTAATTTATATGCTTTTTTATTAAATTGAATCAAATCCAGAATCGAACAACCGATAAGAGAAGAAAGATTATGAAAAATTTAACTTATCTCGTTGTCATTATTATAGTTGCCGTCGTGATCTGCGGATGCGGCGCGGACCGCATGGAATCCGGCAATTACCAGATCGAAAAGCTTCAGCAACAGGCTTTCGAAGCTGAGGAAAAAGTCCTCGGAATCAAGCCGGAACTGGCCACTGATGAGTCCGTGCGGGAGTTGATAGCCATGCACGCGAGGGTGGTCGACCGTTTCGGTGAGATCTTTCCCGATGTCGCGAGCAAGGACTCGGTCACGGATTACGAGCTCAATGCCTCCTATCTTGCCGGCCAGAGCCAGCTTCGGATCGGTGAATTGAGCACATTGATTGGCGATTCCGCGGTAGCCATGAATGCCTACGAGGATTTCGAGGAGCTTTTCCCGAAAAACTACGGTCAGATAAAGACCGCTCAACTCAGGCTGGCGGAGTTTTATAACAAACGGGAAAACTACGACAAAGTCGAGCAAATCTATGTCAGCCTGATCGATCAATACGATCCGCCGGCTATGGCTAACCTCAACCCCGATATGGATATCCTCAGGCTACCCTATGACATGATGCGGTTTTTCTCGATCGTTTCTGATTCTGCTAAGTACGAGCATTACCGCGACTACGCCGAAAATTATTACACCCGCCTCAAAGAATCTTACCAGGGTACCAATCTCGGGGTAGTTTCAACTCGTTTTCTGGCAGAAACTTATAAGACCAGCGGCAATCCCCGCAAAGCGATCGACCTTTTGAAAACTGTAGTGGATTCGACCGGACAGATGACCAAACCCGCCCTGATGCTGACAGCGCAGGCATACTTCAATGATCTCGATATGCCGGATTCCGCGCTCTATTTTTATAACAAACTTCTCGAGCGACCTGCTGACAGCACCTATACTCCCAAGGCGATTCTTGAATCCGGTCAGGTCATGTTTCTAAACCGGCGCTTCAGCGAGGCCCGCCAGAGGCTGTACAACCTGCTGGACAACTTTGACTATGCCAGGGAGTTATATCCACAGGCACAGTTGTTTATCGGGATCTCCTACGAGGAAGAAGGCGATTTTCGCTCGGCTGAGGACGCCTATACGGCGGTGATCGAAAACTATCCCACCAATTCCCTGGCGTTCGATACATATCTCAGGCTTCCGGAGTTCTTTGCCAAGCAGGATAAGAACCAAATGGAACGCCAGTGGTATAACAGGGCAGAAGACTTTTACAAGAATACCGGCGAGGACTACGAGGATCACGCTCTGGGGGTGGCGGCCTCGGAATACCTGGCCAGGTTCTATATCCGTTACGAAAAATGGTACGATGCGGTCGACGCGCTCAAGGAGATGCTCCGGAAATATCCCGACTACCGGGTCTCCAACAACGCCCTGTTCCAGATCGCTTCGATCTTTGACTTGAGACTGGATATGCCTGATTCAGCTAAACATTACTACCAGAAGCAGATCGACACCTATCCCGATGTGCCGGTCAGCCGCAAGGCCAAGGAAAAATTACAACAGTTATAAATTCACAGGAGGAAAAACAGTGAACCTCAAGACACTCCCGGTACTAAGCATTTTTTTGATTTTTATACTCGGCGCGATTCTTGTGGCCGACAATACCACAGCGACACGCCCGACAGCGGATGAAAACAATCTATGCGAGGTCATCCTTAAACCGACCGACATCAAAAACCATTACCTGATCGAGATTCGCCTGATCAACGATCAGCCCCTCGCCGCAATAACTTTTCCGCTTTTAATTAAAGCCGCGAAAACCGAGATGATGTACGATTCGATTTCGTTTGCCAAAACCCGTGCAGAATTCTGCGCGGTCAAAATCCCCAATGCCGATACGGCTGAGCAGAAATTCAACCTGGGGATCCTGGCCTCGATGACTCCGCCTTTGAAATATATCGATCCCGGCGAGGGCCTGATCGCGAGGCTGTATTACACCTCCAGGGATAAAACCAAACTCGAAGATATCATGGTCGACACAACTTTCTTTCCGCCCTCGAATCACCTGATGGGTGTTCTGCCGGACGCCAAGACCAATATCAGCCCCGCTTTCCGCTTCATTCGCGAGAAATAAGAGACGAAATAGACTTCAAAAAAGCCCCGTACACGGGGCTTTTTTGTTGCCCTCACCGACAACATCGCAAAAGACACCTATCACATTGTCATACAAGATAATAACCCATATTATATAAATCCTCACACTAACATACCGTCGATATTCTTTACAATATAACGAGTTGCGCAAATAATGAACAGCTCTAGAATTTTAGCCCGCGTCGCATATGCCTTGCCGCCAACAGCTTGCAAACATGGCTCTTTTCGCTTTTGTTTCATTACGGCACGGTGCTTGCAAGTTAATAGTGTGATGAAATTGATTCTTAACTTATGGAGGTGCGTATGAAAAAGGCTCTTTTACTTTCCTTAGTGCTCGTGTTTGCTCTGGCCGGTAACTCGATGGCTATCAGCTGGCAGTTCAACTCGGTCTTCGATCAGAATATCTTCGATTACAACAACGACTGGTCGCCGATCTCGTATCCGAACCTGCCCCCGAATACACCTTCTCCGGCTGGTGCCGATGGTGAAACCTGCGATATCGAAGGCAGTAAGTTCGCTTATGACGATGACTACCTTTATTTCGCGGTTACAAGCTCTTTTGGCTATGGCGCGACGATCAATGGCGAATACTATGAGTCCGGTGAATTCTTCTTCGGTTTCAATGGTTCCAATACCGATTATTCGGTAAATACCGACGGCTACCTGTACGATATCACCGGCACTCCGCTGGGTATTCCCGATCTGCCCCAGAGCTATCACGACAATCCGACCATCTACAATGCTGTCGGTGCTTTTGCTCATGATGACAATGCCAGCACGGAACTGGGCGGTATCGACATGCAGATGCATGACGGCCTGACCGAAGACCAGACCGGCGACACCTATGTCTGGGAGATGAGAATCTCCAAGAGCATGTTTGCCAGTGTGGATTTCGCCACCGTCAACAACGTCTCGATCCATATGACCCTGGCCTGCGGAAATGACCTGATCGAAGATGATTACGACATGAGCGTTGTTCCCGAACCCGCCACCCTGCTTCTTTTGGGTCTCGGCCTGATGGGTGGCGGCATTATTCGCAAGAAAATTCGCTAGTTTGATATAAACGGCGAAGAATCTGACCTGCCTGAACCCTCCCTTTCCGGGAGGGTTCTTTTTACCTCACACAAA